>JBMFUH010000538.1:0-5219 GCA_049966735.1 Isosphaeraceae bacterium | reverse complement strand
TCGCGAGCCGGCCACCCTCGATCTGATCGTCGCGTCGGGAATGCTGACCTCGGAAGTCGGTCTCTTGACGGTGCCCCATCTGGACGCGCCCGCGGGGCTTGACGAGTTGGCCCGCGCCGTGGTGGTCAGGACGGTTCCTGAGATTGGCGCACAGCCCATTCACTTCGTGCCGGGGCTGCGCACGCCGCCCGAGGATGGGCCCGACGGCTGGATGCGTGCCGATGTCATGCGGGGGGAAGAATGCGAAACCCTGGGAGCCTGGTTTGCGCTTGTGGACCGGGGGCATGTGCCGACCGATCGCGGGCTGGCATTTCTTTGGCCGGGCTCGCACACCAAGCTGGTTGAAGTCGACCAGCAAGGGAAGATCGCGCGCAGCCAGACCAGTCTGGCGGGCGAATTCGTGCAGGCGATTGCCCGGCACACGCTGATCGCCGCCAGCTTGCCGGCGGCCTTGCCCGACCGTCTCGACCAAGGCGCGGCGGAGGCGGGGGCCCGGGCGGATCGCGAGCAGGGGCTGGAACGGGCGGCGTTCCTTGTCCGACTTGCCGCCTTGGGGAACACGATGAGTCCAGAAGAGCGCGCGGCGTTCTGGATCGGCGCGGTCGTCGCCGATGACGTCGGGCATCTGCTGCGCCATCCCATGCTGGCGGAAAGACGTCCCGTGTTCGTGGGTGGACGCGAGCCGTTGCGGACCTGGTACGCTCGTTGGCTGGGGGAGCTGCACGATGGGCCAGTCACCGCGCTGGACCACGTGCTGGCCGAGGGGGCGTCAGCGTTGGGCGTTTGGGCGATCACCTTTCGCCAGCGGGCAGCTTCGCGGAGCAGCGGCGCCTCAGCGCTCGCTGAACCAGCTCCATGACCAGACGACCTGGCCGAGAATGCGCATGGATCCTGGTTCCTCAAGGTCGATGGGCACCAGGGGATAATCACGTCCCTGCTGGTTTGCCCGGAGAATCACGTGGCGTCCGCTCACCTCGAGCCAGCGGATCATCGGTATGTCATCGGGACAGGCCGCGACGATGCGCCCGTGAAGTTGCAGGGGATCGGTCTGGGAGCGGTCGATCGCCGCGATCGAGCCCACGGGCAAGATCGGGTGCATGGCGTCGTCCATCATGCGCACGCCGATCGTCTGAGCCGGGTTGGGCAGCCAGCGCCGGTAAGCGATGACATGGCCCTCGATCTTCGAGGGATCGAGCACCGGATTGACGATCTCGCAGAGTGGATAGAGACTCACCGCGGCGAAATCGGAAGCGACCTCGGTGGGGAGATTGTCCGGCGCGACGACGACGACCTTGTTCGAGGCACTCTCGAGCTTCTCCAGCCCACGACGAATCAGTTCCACCGGCGTGAGCTCGGAGAGCAATCGTTCGTCGTTGGGCTGCCTGTAGCGCGGGCCCTCACCCGATATCAGGAAAGTCGGGTTGACACCTGTCTGTTCAATGAAGGAAAGGAGCACCTCGGCTGGCACCGTCACGCCCGTCTCGTAATTGTACCAGGTTCGTGCGGGAAGGTTAAGGCGACGAGCGAGTTCGGGGCCGCCGTGATCTCCAAAGAGTTCTTGGCGAACCTCTCTCAAGCGACGCGAGAGCGATGCTTTGACGCTGACTCGGATTTTTGGTGTCTTTTTGCGAGCCACGGCGCTCGATCCCGCAAGCGGGAACCTCCCAGGTTGGGCGATGGATCAAGGATGGTCACTTTGCAATCAAAGGAAAAAGCAGGCAAAACCATACAGTATCACTGCCCGAGGGGAGAATGCTTTGGCCATCTTTGGCAGGGCCAGCTTGGTCGTCCCCCTTCGGTGGTTCAAGCTAGCATAAACTCAAGCGGAAGTCACGTGTGAGGCATTGTCTCTCCAACTTAGTCGTCAAAATGTCGGCCCCCAGCAACAGCACGATGCTTGTAAGCAGGAGGTCAAGGAATAATGTTAGTAAAGTGAAACAAGACTTGAGTTGCAAGACGGAAGCGGGAAAAAGAGGGGTAGGCCCATTCTGGCCAGGTGGCGCGGACGGAGACCCATCCTGTCAAGCCTGGGAACCTGTTTCCCGTGGCTTGATTGGGTTAGAAACCAGCAGGCGTGGACATTGCTTTCAAAAAAAGCCGAGCTCATCACGAGCGGCGTCGGACATGCGATCCGGTGTCCAGGGCGGCGACAGGACAAGGCGAATGTTGGCCTTGGCGACTCCGTCAACCTGTTCCAGGGCGGAGGCGGCATTGCGAAGGATTTCCGGTCCCGCCGGACAGGAAGGGGATGTCAACGTCATCTCGACCTCGACCTGGTCGTCCTGCGTCTGAATCGAGTAGACCAATCCGAGATCGATCACGTTGACATTGAGTTCCGGGTCCTTCACCTTCTTGAGGGCCGAGATGAGGGCTTCCTGGTCGGGCATGATCCGTTTCTCCAGACGCGGGTTGGGGACGGGGCACGCGGGAACACGATGCAAGACGAGACGAGAGATTCGTGGCTGGCCCCACTCTAGGAACATGGATCTCGACAATTCAGTCCAGGATCTCGAGAAAAACCTCGTTGCCCCGGACGTCGACCCGATGGCTGGCAACTGGTTCGATGGCCGGCATGCAGAGAGGCTTGCCGGTTCGAACATCGAACCGAGCCCCGTGGCGGGGGCACTGAATCTCGCAGCCTTTGAGTGCGCCTTCCGCCAGCGGCCCGCCGTCATGCGTGCAGACGTCGTCGATCGCATAAAACATACCGTCGACGTTGAACAGCGCGATGGCCCGGCCGTCGACGTCGAGGAGTTTCTTGCCGCCTGGAGGCACTTCGGAGCAGTTGGCCACTTTGACTGGTTCTGCCATGAATGCGGGCCCTCTCCTTGAGAATTCGGAACCATCGCGGTTCCATCTGGGGAATCCGGAAATCGAGCCGCGCCGAAAAGCCGGCCGGTTGCCTTAACGATCGCCCTCAGGCTCGGCAGCGGAACGGCGTTTCGCCTGAGCCATCGCCGCGATTGTGACTTCACGTTTGATTCTCTGCAGGACCCCGCTTAAGCCCCGGGCCCGCAGCATACCCAGAACCTCTTGCAGGCCGCACCGCTCCAGCAGGTTGTTCGGTACCTTGAGCACCTCCTCCACGGATGCGCCATTGAGCCCCTCGAGCAAGAGGGAGACAAACCCTCTCACCGTGGGGGCTTCGATGGGCGCATCGACGTAAAGGGTCACGCGGTCACCGACCATTTCCACGAAAAGATAGACCGGCGACTGGCACTCCTCGACCCGATGGTCGGCATCCTTGAGTGCAGCGAGACGACCGGGCAAAGGAGGCAGGTTCCTGGCGAAATCGATGAGCAGGTCAATTCGTTCCTGGCGATCCGATTCGCTTAACTCGGCGATGATCGCATCAAGGGCGGCCGGCATATCGTCCTCAGAAAAACTCGGTACACAGCGTCAAGGGCACAATCCGGGGGAGCGGTCCCCGCGAACGGAGCGGCGAGCGGCGCAGGACTTTGAAGGGCCGCGGGACGGAGAGCGACCAATCTTTCCGGTTCGCCGTGTGGTCTTCACGCTCCCTTGGCGATGGGAACACGGACCAGGTTGCCCCATTCCGTCCATGATCCATCGTAGTTGCGAACCCGAGAAAATCCCAGGAGGTAGGTCAGGACGAACCAGGTCAGGCTGGAGCGTTCGCCGATCCGGCAGTAAGCCACCACGTCATCGCCGGGCTTGAGTCCCAGCTCTTTCTCGTAGATGGCCCTCAGCTCCTCGGCTGACTTGAAGGTTCCATCCTCGTTCACGGCCCGGGACCAGGGAACGCTCCGGGCGCCCGGGATGTGACCTGCCCGGAGTGAGCCTTCCTGGGGGTAATCTTCCATGTGCAGCAGTTCGCCAGTGAATTCCTTGGGGCTGCGGACATCAATCAGCGGCTTGCCGGCCTTGATGTGCGCCAGTACATCATCACGAAAGGCGCGAATGCGCGCCTCGTTATTGCCGGCCACGACGTATTTCGTGGCCGGATAGCTGGGCGTCTCCGTCGAGACCGGCCGACCCTGGTCCATCCAGAGCTTGCGGCCTCCGTTCATGACCTTGCAGTTCTTGTGGCCAAAGAGCGTGAACGCCCAGAAGGCATAGCAGGCCCACCAGTTTGACTTGTCGCCGTAGAATACCACGGTCGTGTCATTGGCGATCCCGCTGCGCGAGCAGAGATCGGCGAAGCTCGCGGCACCGATGTAATCGCGGACGATCTGGTCTTGCAGGTCGCCCTGCCAGTCAATTCGAACCGCGCCTGGGACGTGTCCCAGATCGTACAGGAGCAAGTCTTCGTCACTCTCCACGATCCGCACCCGCGGATCGCTTGAGTGTTCCTGGACCCAGTCGGCCGAAACCAAGACCTCGGGGTGAGTGTAAACCTCTGGCATGGCTCTTCCCTTCAAGTAGAAAGCGCCTCCTGAACCGGTGGAGTTTTCCCAAGGTTCTTACGGACGTCAACTTGTGACGTCCAGCTTGGCCGCCACAGCCTGGCGGAGGGTCTCCTGGACCGGTTCAAGGGTGATCCGATCGTAGACGTTGGCGAAGAAGCCTTCAACGATCAGCCGCACGGCCGTTTGGCGAGGAACTCCGCGGGCCTGACAGTAGAAGATCATCTCCTCATCGACCCGCCCCGCGGTCGCGCCATGGGTGCAGCGGACGTCGTTGGCCTCGATTTCCAGCCCTGGAATCGAGTCGGCCCGCGCTGACTCGGAAAGGACGAGGTTGTCATTCTTCTGGTAGGCGTCGGTCCGCTGGGCGTCCTTCTCGACGCGGATCATCCCCTTCCAGACGATCCGCGAGCGGTCCTTGAGGCCGGCCTTGTACAGCAGGTCGCTCCGGGTATGCGGCGCGATGTGATCCTGCCGGGTGAAGTACGCCAGGTGCTGACGGCCGGTGGTGAACATCACCCCGTTGACCTGGGCCTCGGCTCCCTGACCGCAGAGCGCAACCTCCTGGTTGACCTTGGCCAGCCGGGCGCCCAGGCCGCCCACGGTCCATTGAATCGATGCGTCGCGGCCCACCAGGGCCCGTTCGCGGCTGAAGTGCCAGGTCGACGGATCCCAGTTCTGAATATTGACCAGGCGGAAGCGGGAGCCCTGTCCCTGGATGACCTCCAGGGCGCCGACGTGCAGCCCCGGTGTTTCCCCTCGACCGACTCCGGCAGTCTCGCGGACCAGGGTTGCCTCCGCCCCCTCTTCGAGCACGACCAGAGTATGGCCGAAATCAACGCATCCCTCGTT
>JBMFUH010000537.1:0-5229 GCA_049966735.1 Isosphaeraceae bacterium | reverse complement strand
CCGGCGCGGGGTCGACGTCAACTTCGGCATCCATCCCGTGGCCGGCAGAATGCCCGGACACATGAACGTCTTGCTCGCCGAGGCCGACATCCCCTACGACCACCTCCTCGACATGGACGAGATCAACGGCGAATTGCCCCAGGCCGACGTCGTCCTCGTCATCGGCGCCAACGACGTTACCAACCCGGCCGCACGCTCCGATACCTCCAGCCCCATCCACGGCATGCCCATCCTCGACGTCGACAAGGCTCGCACCGTGATGGTCATCAAGCGGAGCATGAGCCCCGGCTTCGCGGGCATCGATAACCCGCTTTACTATCTCGACAAAACCCTGATGCTCTTTGGCGACGCCCGGGCCTTCGTCGGCTCCATCGTCCGCGAGCTCACCGGCGGCGATCATCACTGAGCGAGTATTGATCACCTGAACAACCATGACATCTTACATTCATCTTGGCGTGGCAACGTTGCTAGGCCTTCTGTGCTGCCCGGCTGATGCCGGCCCGGCGCAGATCTTGTCCCAAAACTGGGAGAGCGAGGCTCCTGCCGAGCCGCGCACACCTGAGATTCCGGCTCGCCGGGAGGCTCGCCCTCCCGATCGAAAACCTCCCGTGCAAGTCGCCCACACCGGGCAACCGGCCCAGCCTGGCCGGACGGTCGCCGTTCATCCCGCCGAAACCCCCGGCGCGCTCGTCAACCCGGCGATGGGCTGGACGATGCACTTCTATTCGAACATCCCCACCAATTACGGATCGCGCCTCGAGCCGTCCGACGTGCTCGACGATTTCCCTGGTCTGTCGACCGTCTATCTGCGGGCCCCCTGGGCCGACATCGAACCGGAGGAGGGCCGTTTCAACTGGCCGCTCCTGGACACTCCCGCCCAGCGCTTCATCGCGCGGGGCAAGCAGGTGGCCTTGCGCATCACCTCCTCGGAAAACTGGATGAAGTTCGCGACGCCCTTGTGGGTCAAGAAAGCCGGAGCGAAGGGGGTCTTCTACCGGTTCGGCAAGGGACCGATCGAGGGGGACGACGGTCCATCGTGGGACCCGGATTTCGGCGACCCGGTGTTTCTCCGCGAGCTCGATCATCTCCTGGAAGCGCTCGCCGCCCGCTATGACGGCAACCCCAACGTCGCCTTCGTGGACGTCGGCTCGTACGGGCTCTGGGGCGAGGGGCATACGATGATGAGCAGCCGCGTTCCCGCCGGCCGCGACCAGGAGATCATTCAAAAGCATATTGATCTTCACTTGAAACACTTCAAGAAAACGCTTTTGGCTTACAACGACGATTTCGCCGGACCGGACCGCTCCGGGGCTCATCATCCGGAGACGGATCGGGCGTGGGCCCAGGGCCTGACCTTGCGCGACGACAGCATCATGGTTCAGCCTCCTCCCCATTCCTGGTTCCACGCCGCGCTTGCCCAGGCCGTCTGGCCGCACAGGCCCGTGATCCTGGAGCACGAGCACTACGGCCCCTCGAAGGCCAGGGGAGCCTGGGGCGATGGACACCTGCTGCTCCAGGCTGTCGAGGAGTATCACGCCAGCTACCTGTCCATCCACTGGTGGCCCCACGAGTTTCTCCGGGAGAACCGGGAGGTGATCGACCGCATCAATCGTCGCCTCGGTTACCGGATCAGGCTCTGCGAAATGAGCTGGCCCGCCCAGGCGGCCATCGGCCGGCCCTTCCCGGTGCGGAGCCAGTGGGCGAACGTCGGCGTGGCCCCTTGCTATCCCGGCGGGTTCCCCGCGCTCACCCTGAAGGATGCCAAGCAGGGCATCGTCGCGGTTCTGGCCGACGACGGCTTCAATGTGCGGTCGCTCAAACCCGGGCCGGCCGGGCATGCCCCCACGACGGAACGGACCAAGGAATTCACCGTGGGTTTGCTTGCTCCGGTCGTTCAACCTGGAACTTATGATGTTTACGTTTCCGTCGGTCTTGGCGACGGCACCCCGCGCATCGCGCTCCCCTTGGCCGACAACGATGGTCAAAAACGGTACAGGCTAGGACAGATCACCCTCATTCATTCTCTGGAGAAACCATGACCAAGATCGTACTCTTGCGGCACGGCGAAAGCATCTGGAATAAGGAAAACCTGTTCACGGGATGGACAGACGTCGATCTGTCTGAAAAGGGCCGGGACGAGGCCAAGCGGGCAGGGGAGCTGCTCAAGACCAGTGGGTTTGTTTTTGACGTCGCCTTCACCTCGGTGCTCAAGCGGGCGATCCGGACGCTCTGGATCACCCTGGACGAGCTGGATTTGATGTGGATTCCCGTCATCCATTCCTGGCGGCTCAACGAACGCCACTATGGCGCGCTTCAAGGGCTCAACAAGGCACAGACGGCGGCCAAGTACGGCGATGAGCAGGTGCTGACCTGGCGGCGGAGCTACGACATCAGCCCGCCGGCCTTGGAGGAAAGCGATCCCCGGTATCCCGGCGCCGACCCGCGTTACAAGGGCTTGAGCAAGGCCGAGTTGCCCCTCACCGAATGCCTCAAGGACACCGTGGCGCGATTCCTTCCCTACTGGCACGAGTCGATCGTGCCGGCCATCCAGAGCGGCAAGCGCGTGCTCATCGCGGCGCACGGCAACAGCTTGCGGGCGCTCGTCAAGTATCTGGACAACATGTCGGACAAGGACATCGTCGCGCTCAACATCCCCACCGGCGTCCCTCTCGTGTACGAACTGGACGACCAGCTCAAACCGATCAAGCATTACTACCTGGGCGATCCCGAGGAAGTGGCCCGCGCCGCGGCGGCCGTGGCGGCCCAGGGGAAGGCGAAGTAACGCGGCGAGTGGTTAGTGGCGCGTGGCGCGTGGCTGGATGCGTGGCCACCCAGAGGGGGGCGGAATCATCCGGAGACGCCCCCCGCGAAACTCGCCCGTTTCCTGTCGCGGCCCCTTCTCGCTCGCCTTGAAGGGGCCACTTCGCTTGACCCTCGCGATCGCGGTGGCTTTGTTTTGTCATTTCTCTTCCAACAACTCTCGGGCCTGTGGTCCGCACAGCGGACCCGACATGGGTGCATTTTCGGGCGTCTCAAAAATTACTTGAGGCTCGATTATTGAATTTCACCGCGTGAGACTGTGACATTCCGTGATCTTGTCGAAGTTGAATTCTAATTTACTTCGACGCTGTCTCGACCATGAATCATCATGGACTGCCTTCGTGGCCGCATGCCCCGTGCGACGGACAGAGCCGCTTTTTGTTCCCGATTCGAAACGCGGCTCCGCCCGCCGATTGAGAACCCTGTCCAGTCGAAGCATCACTATCTCGCATTGCCAAAGAGCCGGTGGCGGATTGCTCCATTGAGAGTTTACGGCACAAATGCGCGAACCTTCGCTATGTTCCGGGGCCATCCACGTTCCGCCCTGAGGGAAAGGTGGATGGCTCGGGGCTTGTCGCCAGTGCATCATGATAGCGGATCATGAGCCGCTCGTTCCGCAGGCCGACGAGCGCATTGAGCAACCCGTGGAGGTAGTGCACAAACCCGAGGGCATACGGGATCCCGAGCATCATCCCGATCAGAAACCCGGCGGGCCCCCAGAAGTTGCCCGCACCAAGGAACGCGGAGATCTTCTGCATCAGGATGGTCATCGCGACGGCCAGCCCCAGCCAGACGACCAGCAGCAACCCGTGCAGCCACGCAAGGAACCATCGGCATCGGTCAAAGCTCCTCAGCGACTTCCGAACCCGCTCAACATATTGCTCGTCGTCGGGCATGCAGAACCAGTCATGTACTCGTCTCACAACGCGAAACATGTCGGCCCCTCGTTGGCTGCCGTGCCCCAATGACCTTTCCTCCGCCCTCACACACAATCATCACAAAGAGGCCACCACTCCTCACCTCAAGTGAAGAGTCGGCGGCACTCAAGCATTTCCTGGGGTGTTTGGACAAGATCGGAATCATGTCCCAAGGCGCGCTCAGAAGAGCGTGTAGATGAACGGGGCGGCGGCGGTGCTGGACAGGAAGATCAACACGCCCAGCATGAGCATCACGATGACGATCGGCAGCAGCCACCATTTCTTGTTCTGCTTGAGAAACGCCCAGAACTCGCTGATCAGGCTCTCGCTCTCCTGCTCGGCGGCGGCTTTCTCGAACTCGCTGGTCGGCTTGGGGAACGTCTGGCTCATGGTTCAACAATCACCCAGAGAAGAGGAAGAGGAATCATGACGACAAAGAAAAATCAAACAATCAAAACTGCTTGAAATAGCGCCTGGGATCGGCCGGCGTCACCTTGGGAGACCAGTACGACTCCAGCGCCGGCTGTCGGGAACGATGGAGCGGGTCGCGGCCCATGAGCCGGAAGATCAGGCCAATGGGAGTGAATAATCCATAAAAAAGGATGGCGAGGATGACCTGCGAAACCGTCCAGCCGATCGGGAACGCCAGGACCATCCAGGCCACGTAAATCGGCCGCGTGAGCTGGGGCCGGATCAAACCCGTGACGCCGACACAGAATGCGAGCAGAACCAGGGTGACCGCGGCGGTCCAGTGGCCGCGACCGAACCCCTCCCAGAGCCCCAGCGCGGCAAAGCATCCCAGCCACAACCCGGCAAATTGCCTGAGCGTGGTCACGGACGGCCGGAACTGGATGTCGGACCATTGCATGGCGCTTATCACTCACCCGGCGCTTGCCGTTCCTGGAATCAGAAACTTCGCTTCAAGGACGTGGCCAGCCCAGGTCCGTGCCCTCGTGGGTCGCCAGACCGATCTGCTCCACACCTCCGCGCCGGCCATTATACCAGAGGAGCCAGCGGCTTGCCTCGCGCAGAGCGAACGGCTTGTAGACGGCGTCGTGATCCCAGCGGCCTGAACCGGGCCGGATCATCGGGTTGGCGGGATGCCGCTGCCAAGCGGTCAGCCCGTCCCGAGAGCGCGCCAGGCCGATCTGGGCATGCGCCTCATCACGAAAACCGATGTAGAACATGACGAACCAGTCATCGACCCGGACCACCTGGCAGGCCGTCACGCGGTCCTGCTCCCAATCCAGCGCGGGATCGGGCTGGAACACGGGATTGGCGGAATCCTTGACCCAGGAAATCCCATCGCGGCTGGTCGCATGACCGATGGCGTTGGGTTCGTTCTGCTCGCCTCCCGAATACCACATCCTGTAATGCCCAGAGCCGCTGTCGAAAAGGACATGGGGGCACATCACCGCGACCTTCTCCCAGGGGTGGTCAGGCGCGAGGACGGGTTTCGACGACCTGCGCGTCCACGTCTGGCCGTCGGGAC
>JBMFUH010000536.1:0-5232 GCA_049966735.1 Isosphaeraceae bacterium | reverse complement strand
TATAGGAGATGGAATCGACTCCGGTCAAGATGGGCGCGAAAGTTCGTCAGACCTCCATGATCTCGGCGGACTTTTTTTCGGCCAGTTCGTTCACCTTCGCCTCGAATTTCTTGGTCAGCGATTGGATCTCTTCCTTGCAGGTCTCCAGGTCGTCCTCGGTGAGGATCTTCTCGGACTGCTCCTGTTCGGCCTGCTTGTTCGCGTCGCGGCGGATGTTGCGGATCGAGACGCGGGCCTCCTCGGCCAGGTCCTTCACTCGGTTGGACAGCTTCTTGCGCTGCTCCACCGAAAGCGAGGGGACGTTGGGGCGGATCACCTTGCCGTCGGAGTTCGGTGTCAGCCCCAGGTCGCTCGTCTGGATCGCCTTGACGATGTCGCCGATCACCGTGTGATCAAACGGCCGGATCAGGATCTGCTGCGGCTCCGGCGTGCTCAGGTTGGCCATCTGTTTCAAGGGTGTCGACGAACCGTAATAGTCGACCCGGATCGATTCCACCAGTCCCGTGTTCGCCCGCCCCGTCCGCACGCCCCGAAGCTGGTCCGTCAGCAGGGCCACGCTCTTCTCCATCCGATCTTCCGCCTCGAGGGCAATCTCTTCGATGCTCATGGCGCGTCCTTTCGATCTCCAGGTGTCTTCACCACTTTTCTATCAAGGGCTTAACATACCGCCGCGGGCACCTTCAGGGCAACTCAATCCCCGCCGAACGCGAGGTCAGTCACGGTGCCAGTCCTGGCTTCTCACCCACCGCGCGGACGTGGCCCACTGGAGACCCAGGTGCCAATCGGTTCGCCCATGACGGCGCGCTCGATGTTCCCTTCCTTCTTGAAGTTGAACACCAGGATGGGCAGGTTGTTTTCCATGCACATGCCGATGGCGGTCATGTCCATGACCTTGAGCTGGTCCGCCAGCACCTGGTCGTAGGTCAGGTGGGGATAGAGCACCGCGTGGGGGTTCTTCTCCGGGTCGTCGGTGTAGACGCCGTTGACCCGGGTCGCCTTGAGCAAGACCTCCGCGCCCAGTTCCTTGCCTCGCAGCGCCGCCGCCGTGTCGGTGGTGACAAACGGGCTTCCGGTGCCACTGGCCAGTATGATCACCCGTCCCTTGCCCAGATGCGACAGCGCGCGGCGGCGGATGAACGGCTCGGCCACCTCTTCCATGCGAATCGTGGTCATGAGCCGGGTTTCGCAGCCCATGCTCTCCAGGGCGTCTTGCAGGGCCAGACCGTTGATGACCGTGGCGGTCATCCCCATGTAATGAGCGGTTGCTTCCTTGATCACGTTCGAGCCCCGGCTGAGTTGGCCCCCCCGCAGGATGTTGCCGCCGCCCACGACGATGGCGAGCTGAACCCCGCGTGCGGCCACCGCCGAGGTCTGCTGGGCGATCCGGCTGACTTCCTCGACGCTGATACCCCCCTCGCCTGGCCTGCAAAAGCTCTCGCCGGAGAGTTTGAGCAGGACCCGGCGAAACACTGGTGATTCGCTTGCGTTGCTGCCGTCCATGAGGAGTTCCTCGTCCCGGGCCCAGCCGAGGGCGGCTGGGCCACATGACTCTCTGTTAAGTGTGGGACAGCCGCCCTCGGCTGTCCCGGACACAGCCGGTCTGGCTAGCGGCCCTCGCCCACGATGAACCGGACGAACCGGGCCACCGAGATGTTCTCGCCGGTCCGGGAGTTGACCGCGAGGATCACGTCGCGAACCGACCTGGTCTCATCCTTGACGAATTTCTGATCCAGGAGAACCGTCTCGCTATACCAGGCGTCGAGCTTTCCCTGGGCGATCTTTTCCTGGATGTTGGCCGGCTTGTCGGCGACCTGGCTCATGAAGATGCGCTTCTGCTCCGCCACGATGGCCTCGGGAACGTCCTCGCGCTTCACGTAGGCGGGGTTGGCGGCCATGACGTGCAACGCCAGATCCTTGGCGAGCTGCTTGAACTCATCGTTCCGGGCGACGAAGTCGGTCTCGCAGTTGAGCTCGATGAGGACACCCGACTTGTGGTCGTGGTGAATGTAGACGTCGATGCGGCCGGCCTTGGCGGCACGTCCGGCGCGGAGCTCTGCCTGCTTCATTCCCCGCTCCTTGGCCAGCGTCTCGGCTTTCTTCATGTCGCCGTCAGCTTCCTGGAGCAGTTTCTTACACTCCATCAGTCCCAGTCCGGTCTTCTTGCGAAACTCGTTCACCGCCTGAGCCGTGATCTCGGCCATCGGCATTCTCCTCTATCGTGCGTGTCGTCGGTCGTTATCGCTTGAACTCATGTGTGCGTAGGTTTGCTCTTCAGAATCGATTCGGCAGGTCGAGGCCAGCCCAGCCTTGGTGATCCGCCAGGAGGCAATCACGGCAGCCGTCGCGGTGGCGACGAGCCCGCCTTGCCGCGGTCGGGTCGGCAGCGTTCGACCTGAGCTCGGCAAGGCGCCGCATGGGTGTCGGCAAAAACTTCGCGTTTGCTCAACTCGCTGTGGGCTGATCGCCCGGAGTCGGCTCCGGCGCGGGGCTCGAATCGGGCGCGGGGCTCGATTCGGGCACGGCTGGTTCGGCGGAGTCGGCCGGGGGTGCGTCGGCCGGAGGGGCTTCGGCTGGGGCAGCCGCCTCTTCCGGTCTGGCAATCGGGCCTGGCATTCCGCCGGGGCCCCGCGGAGCGCCGGATTGTGAGCCAACACGCAGACCACCCTCGGGCCGGCCGGGACGTCGACGGTCGCGATCCCGGTCTCCTCCGCGCGGCTGTGCGGGCTCGGCGGAGGGAGGAGGCTCGGTGGGCGCCGCGGCCTTCCCCTCGATGATGGCGTCGGTCAACCGCCTCAGAACCAGCTCGATCGATCGCATACTATCGTCGTTGCCCGGGATCGGCAGGTCGATCAGGTCGGGATCGCAGTCGGTATCGAGCAGAGCGACCACCTTCAAACCCAGCTTTCGTGCTTCGGCGACCGCGATGTGCTCGCGGCGGGGGTCGACGACCATCAGGGCCTCGGGTAGCCGGGTCATCGTGCGGATGCCGCGGAGATTGCGGTCAATCTTTCGCCGCTCGCGGCTGAGCGTGGAAATCATCTTCTTGGAATACGAGAGCGCCTGTTCGCCGTCGAGGATTGTCTCCAGCTCCTCGAGCCGCTCGAGCCGGCTGCGGATGGTCCGGAAGTTGGTCAACGTGCCGCCCAGCCAGCGCTCGGTGACGTAGGGCATGCCGCTCTTGGTGCATTCTTCGATGATCGTCTCGGCCGCCTGCCGCTTGGTGCCCACGAACAGGACCAGGCCGCCTGCTGATGTGACCCTGTTGAAAAACTTGGTTGCGCGGAGCAGTCCCCGCACGGTTTCCTTGAGGTCGATGATGTGAATCAGATTCCGCTTGCCGTAGATGTACGGCTTCATCTTGGGATTCCAGCGGCTGGCCCGGTGGCCAAAGTGCACGCCGGCGTCGATCAGGTCTTTGACAACGAGCGCCACGAACAAACCTCCGCGCAATCTGAAGACAGTTCCGGTCGACGCTCCCCGGGTGAATGCCCCAGGGCGACCTTGCTAGGGTAAAACAGTTCAGTACACGACACAGTTTAAATAGTTTATCGGACGCGAGCCGGGGCGTCAAATGGTGGATTCGCGGGACAAGGCTGCCGGGTGCATATCAGCTCTTGCTACCCATGCTCAGGCCGCGAAGCCGTCAACAAGTGGAAACCTGGGATTCCGTGGTAACCTTTTGCACGGCTCTGCACGCGTGATCAAGCAACCACTATTCCTTCAGGCTGGATCAGTTGCTGCTTTATCGCATCACCGTATTGCTCTGACTGCACGCGTTTCCCGGAGGTCCGGGCCCGAGAGCTAGCCTTCTCTTGAATTCCCCGAAGGGTCTGGTATGTGGGACGATGAAACGACGTGGAGTCCAGATGAGTGGCAATCAAGTCGAGCGACGACTCCATCCCCGGAAGAACTGCCCGGGGCCCATTCTGGTTTACGAATTGACGAATGGCTTGCCCCATGCTGGCGAGTTGATCGACATCAGTCGCGGTGGTGTTCGTCTGTGGCTGGACCGTTCCTTGAAAGGTGGTGAGGCTGTCCGCGTCTTTTTCCCGCACAGGAAGTGTGCGGAGCTCCGACAGGGAAGGACGATCTTCGGCCGGGTCGTTCACGCCAGGAGCAAGCGGGGCGGTCACATCATCCGGATCGCGTTCGGTTGGAATCCGGCGGCAACGCAGCCGCAACGCCCCATCCGCAAGGATCTCCATCCCTCGTCGATTTTCCACTTTTTCACGCGCGGGCTCTCCCGGCATGCCTTCTCGGCCTGGAAGCGCATCTGAGGAGCCCGAACCGATTGTCAGTCAATTCGAACCGTCTCGGCCAATTCGACTGTCTTCGCTCCGAGGTTGCAGCTTCGCCCCAGCGCAAGTAGATTGGTCGCAGGCGTGGGCGGCTCTTCAGCTTGCTGGGACCCAGTCCTGCCCAGGCAAGGCGCATCGAGCGAGGGAAATCAACGGCTGATTCACCCGAGTTCCATCGCTCCTCCGGCGGTGAACCGACCCAGTCGGGCACCTGTCTTCTGTAGTAGGGGGCAGTCGGCGCCTGCCCCGCTCTCTCGAGGCCGGCGTGGCGGAACGGCAGACGCTGAGGACTTAAAATCCTCTCCTGGGGAACCAGGGTGTGGGTTCGAATCCCACCGCCGGTACTAGACTTGTGGCGATTTCCAGGAGTTGTTGCCATGACCATTGGCAACAATTTGGCAACAGGCCCGGCGTCGCATTGGGGTGACATCGCCCCAAAGGCAGGCGGTCATGGCAGCGATCCAACAGCGAAACGGCAGCTATCGGATCATCTTCCGATATCGCGGCAAGCATCACTTCCTCACCATCGGCCGGGTGTCGGAGGATGAGGCCAAAACCAAGGCCGGGCAGGCGGATTACCTTTAAAGCAGGGGCTGATCTCGCTGCCGCCCGGCTGCGACATCAAGGAATTCGTCGAGCACGACGGCAATCCTCCCGGCCTCAAAATCGGCGAGGCGACCAGCGAACGCCCGGAACGCACGCTGGCCGAGCTGCGCGACGCGTACCTGGAGACGCACGGCAACGGCACGCTGGAGCACCACACGCTACGCGGCATCCGGCGGCACCTCCGGCATCTTGAGCGGCACTTCGGCGCTGCATTCCCCATCCGCCAACTATCGCTGGCCGACCTGCAGGGCTATGTCGATAGCCGCAGGAAGGCGAGGGGACGACGCGGCCCGATCCTGCCGGCAACGATCAGGAAGGAAATCGTCAC
>JBMFUH010000535.1:2758-5243 GCA_049966735.1 Isosphaeraceae bacterium | reverse complement strand
CCTGGAGCAATTCCACCTCCCGGTCCTGGAATACGTCGGTTTCGCCGGCATAGACGACAAAGACGCCGCATCGTTCTCCGCCCAGACGCAGCGGCAGACTCGCAACCGTGCGAACTCCATGGGCAATCGTTCGTTCTCTCCAGAATCTGGTGGCGGGGTTGTCCGCGAGATCGTGGACGATGCAGGGCTTTCCCGTCCTGAAGCAAACACAGGCAGGCGCCTGGCCCTCCGGCCGATCGTCCGCGTACAATTCCAGACCGTCGAGATAGCCTGTCTCATCGCCGGCACTGGCCACCGGCGTAATGGCGTGGGTCGCCGCGTCGTGCCAGCCGACCCAGACAAGCCTGAACCCGGAGTGGAGGACGGTCACACGGCAGACTTCCCGGAACAGCTCCTCGCGAGTCCGCACGCTCTCGACGGTCCGGCTCACCGCGCTGAGCGTCGCGTAGAGCCGGTTCGTCCGCTCCAGTTCCCGCTCGCGAATCTCGCGCTCGGTGACATCACGAACGAGGGCCAGGAAGTAAGCCCCGCCTTGCCCCGTGAATGTGCTCATTCGAACTTCCACGGGAAAGGACGAGCCGTCCCGCCTCTGGCCTCGTCCGGTGATCGTGGTGGGTTGGCCCGGCACGAGCCCCGCGAACATTTCGTCGACGGCCTGCCGGTCGTACCCCTCCGCCACGTCTTCCACGCGCATCGACAGCAATTCCTGGCGGGACCAGCCGACCTGGTCGCAGGCCCTTTGGTTCGCCTCGACGAATTCCCCCTCCTTGTTGGCGGCGAAGAAGCCGTCGCCTGCCTGATCCACCAGCAAGCGAAACCGCTGCTCGCTCTCCAGCAAGGCCTTCTCGGCCCGCTTGCGCTCCGAGATGTCCTGGCAGACGCCATAAACGAATGATTGGCCTTTCCACTCCACCCGGTTGCCGCTGATCTCGACATCGATGAGCGATCCGTCCTGGCGGCGGAAGGAGGTCTCGAATCGCACGCCTGCCGTGGTCGATTGCCGGAGTCTCGCCAGCAGTTCCTCGCGGGTGAATCGCGTGTCCCAGTCCCAGGCATGGAGAGACCTTGCTTCCTCGTGGGAATAACCGAGGATCTCCCTGAATCGGTCGTTGGACCAGCGCAGACGTCCATTCATGTCCAGGATGTGAATTCCTTCGCGCGACCGCTCGAGGAAAACCTGGGGGGGAATCACCTCCAAGCCCAGGGCGCTCGGGGGATCACGCCGCGGCCGACTGGCGGGAACCGGTTGGGAACTCGGCCCGATTCGCCCGCGCGAGTCCAGCAGCAAGACGCTCGATACCGCCGCGCCGTAGTACAACGACACGACCCATGCATCCCAGTGCTGACCGGACGCCGACGGGGCCGCGGAGAACGGCGCAAGCAGCAGTCTCACGCAGGAGACGAAGACAAGAACGAAGAGCGCCGCGTTGCGCCCGCCCTTCCAGGCCGCGACGATCACCACGGCAAAGTAAGCAAGATACAGCGCGCCGGCACCGGGCCATTCCACGAGTGGCCAGGCCAGGCCCACGACCGCAATGGCCGCCAGCGCGGCGGGCCCCATGCCGATGCGGACAGGAGTATTGCCGCCCCCCATGATCCACGACCTTCCGAGATCCACGACCTTCCGATCGCTCCTGCCACGGCGCATTGTGGCTATGCGTTCATCATCGAGTGGAGCGCTCTTGCTTTAATATACTCTAGTTCGCGGCCAGGCGAGATGTAAATAGCGTGCAGACATCATTGTCGGGCAACCTGCAACACTGAGTGATGCAATCACGTGGCCTCGCGCTTGACGCGGCACGATCCGCAACCGCTCGTCGCGGGCAGACCCGGCGGGGGTCTTATCACCTCGGCAGGAGAGAAGATCATATACTAACCCGAAGCGTCAGCGAAGGATTCAAGGTTATCTCCTTACTGACGCTTCGGATTAGTATGTATAATGACGTGGATATTCTGCCGGGGTAATGTCGCCCTTACTGGTCCAGCCGCTTGAGCAGGTTTGTCATCTCGATGGCGGCGAGCGCGGCGTCGGCCCCCTTGTTGCCGGCCTTCAGTCCCGCCCGGTTGAGGGCTTGCTCGACCGTGTCGGTCGTGAGGATGCCGAAGACGACCGGAACGCCGGTGGCCAGCCCGACTTGCTGGACCCCGGCGGCCGCCTGACCGGCGACGTGCTCGTAATGGCCGGTCTCGCCGCGGATCACGCAGCCCAGGCAGACGACCGCGGCGTAGCGGCCGCTGGCGGCCAGCTTGCGCGCCACGAGCGGAATCTCGAACGATCCCGGCACCCAGACCAGGTCGAGCCGGTCTTCGGCCACGCCGTGGCGCGCGAACGCGTCGCGGCAGCCGGCCAGCAGGGCCTCGGTCACCAGAGCGTTGAACCGCGCCGCGACGATGGCAAACCGCCCCAGGGGCGGAGAGAAATCACCTTCGATGATCGTCATCATTTGATGGGTCGAACCGCGGGCCGGGGCGGCGGGCTCGCTCC
>JBMFUH010000535.1:0-2658 GCA_049966735.1 Isosphaeraceae bacterium | reverse complement strand
ATGATCGTCATCATTTGATGGGTCGAACCGCGGGCCGGGGCGGCGGGCTCGCTCCGCTGGAGCTTGGTCCGACTGCCCGCTCCCCACTGCCCACTGCCCACTCCCCACTCCCCACTCCCATTTACGTCACGACAGGTTCATGCTCATCAAGAACTCGGCGTTGGTCTTGACCTTCTTCATCCGTCCGGTCAAGAGCTCCATGGCCTCGACGGGGTTCATGTCGTTGAGGACGCGGCGGAGGATCCAGACCCTGCGCAGTTCCTCGGCGTCCATGAGCAGCTCTTCGCGGCGGGTGCCCGACTTGTTGACGTCGATGGCCGGCCAGACCCGCTTGTCGACCAGCCGCCGGTCGAGGTGCAGCTCCATGTTGCCGGTGCCCTTGAACTCCTCGAAGATCACGTCGTCCATCCGGCTGCCGGTATCGACGAGCGCGGTGGCGAGGATGGTCAGCGAGCCGGCCTCCTCGATCTTCCTCGCGGCGCCGAAGAACCGCTTGGGTTTCTGGAGGGCCGAGGCGTCGATGCCGCCGGTGAGGATCTTGCCCGAGTGGGGGGCCTCGGTGTTGTAGGCCCGGGCCAGCCGGGTGATCGAGTCGAGCAGGATGACGACGTCCTTGCCGTACTCGACCATGCGCTTGGCCTTCTCGATGACCATCTCGGCGACCTGGATGTGCCGCGAGGCCGGCTCGTCGAAGGTGGAGCTGATGACCTCGGCGGTGGGCCCCTTGACCGAGCGCTCCATGTCGGTGACCTCCTCGGGCCGCTCGTCGATCAGGAGCACCATCACGTAGGACTCGGGATGATTGGTCAGGACGCTGTTGGCGATCTTCTGGAGCAGGATGGTCTTGCCGGTGCGGGGCGGGGCGACGATCAGTCCGCGCTGGCCGAAGCCGATGGGCGTGACCAGGTCGACGACCCGCATATTGATCTCCTCGCTGTCGGTCTCCAGGCGGATGCGGCCCTGGGGATGCAGCGGGGTCAGGTCGTCGAAGCCGACCTTCTCGCTCAGCTTGTCGGGGTCCTCGAAGTTGACGGCCTCGACGCGGAGCAGGGCGAAGTAGCGTTCGTTTTCCTTGGGAGGACGAATCTGGCCGGAGACGATGGCCCCGGTCTTGAGGCCGAACCGGCGGATCTGGCTGGGCGAGACGTAGATGTCGTCGGGGCAGGGGAGGTAGTTGTAGTCCGGGCTGCGCAGGAAACCGAAGCCGTCGGGCAGGACCTCCAGCGTCCCCTCGCCGTACATGAGGCCGTTCTGCTTGACCCGTTCCTTGAGGATCTTGAAGATCAGGTCTTGCTTCTTGAGGCCCATGTAGTCGGCGATGCCCTCGGTCTTGGCCGTGCGGATGAGCTGGGGCATCGTCATCTTCTGCAGCTCGGTGAGATGGATCTCGCCGCGCTTGATGTCTTCGTAGCGATCGTGGATCGCCGCGTCGCCGAAGATGTCGTCGTCCTCGACGTCGGGGAATTCCTCGACGGGAAGTTCCGAGTCATAGCCGGCCAGGGGCGCGCGCTCGATTCGCGTGGGAGCGGAATAGTCGCGATCGCGCGAGTTGAACGAGGAATCGCGGTCGTACCGGTCGCGGTGGTTGGACGCGGGCTCGACGACGCGGTCGCGGCTCACCGGGGGCAAGGGCTCACGGTCGCGGTCCTTGTCGCGCTCGCGGCTGACGGGTATTCCCTCGTGATGGAGGGCGCCGGCGTCGCGCTCGGCGCGATCGCGGGCCAGTCGCTCGCGGATCGACATGCCCGGCTCGCGGTCGCGGTTAAAGCGGATCGGCTCGCGGTCGGCTGGGCCCTCCTCGCGAAAGGACTCGCGGCTCGGGCGTTCCCGGTCGCGGTCGCGGTCGCGATAGGAGGTCTCGGGGGCCGCGGCGTT
Organism: Isosphaeraceae bacterium; assembly: GCA_049966735.1. Classification (GTDB taxonomy): domain Bacteria; phylum Planctomycetota; class Planctomycetia; order Isosphaerales; family Isosphaeraceae; genus Aquisphaera. The sequence continues at coordinate 783 of JBMFUH010000535.1, read as the reverse complement.
GCCGGCTCCGGCATACGACGGGATGCTGGGAGAAGAGCCGGCGGTCTCATCGGTGACGGGAGACGAGGCCGAGACGCTCGACTTGCGGATGCGGGAGGTTCCGGTGCCCTCCCGGCGGGGACGGGGCTCGTTAGCCATTTCTTCCATTCTCCTGTTCAAGCGAAATCAGTGATCGAGACGAGCCGCTCTAGCGATCTTGGGGCTCGGTGCGGGGAGGTGACATCCCGCGGACTTCCAGCAGGGGAAGTCGTCCGGGACGGGCCGTTCGTGACCCTGACCCTCCGCCGCTTGCGGACTTGGCATCAAAACGCGAAGAGGACGCAGAGCAAGACCTTTCATCGAGGAGTTTGCACGAGAAACACGAATCGGGAAACGAAATACGGGAAGAGCCAGCTTGGTTGCACACGAAAGCGCAATCGACTCCCCTCATCGGGCGTCGCCAGGCACGACCGGAATGGACTCGGAGCAGGGGCCTACAACAGGGCTTTGCTCCAGCAGCGGATCAGCGGCACTGCCACGGTTGACGATTTCCAGGAGACGGTCAGCATTCTGCTCGAGAGCGTCCAGGCTCGCATCGTTGCGAACCCGAACGCTGGCTCGCTCTCGCTTGACGTCGACCGGCCACTGAGCGGTCTCGCGAGCCTGGAGAACCTCGGCGGTCCAACCGCGCTGCCGGGCAACGCGGCCCAACCGCACCGGGAAGGGGGCGTCGATGAAGACCACCAGGTCGCAGAGACGATCCCAGCCCGCCTCGAACAGAATCGCGGCATCGAGAACAATGGC
>JBMFUH010000534.1:0-5247 GCA_049966735.1 Isosphaeraceae bacterium | reverse complement strand
CTCTGGCCCTCAGCCTCAACGTCGGGGCGAAGGGCCTGAGCGTGGGCGGCATCCTGACCGTCAAGGCCGATTCCACCATGGCCAAGACGGTTGCCAGCTCCACAACCGGTACGACCGCGGACCTGGGCAAGCTGCCGTCAGATTCCGTATTTTACATATACATGAATATGGATGCCAAAACGGTCAACAAGCTTCAGGGAATGTCCTTGCGGATGCTCAATCCTGGCGGCAAGCTCACGCCCGAACAGGCCAAGGCTCAGGCCTTGCTTGAGAAGATCGGCCGGCTCGAGACGGCGGGCGGTGCCTCGTTTGACGGCGGGATGCGGATGATGAACGTCTCCCACGTCGCCGATGCCCGGAAGTTCATCGAGGCGAGCCTGGCGAATCTCCAGGCGATGAAGGGAGGTGAGGGGCTAACTGGGGTCTACAAGGATCTCAAAATCGAATCAAACGTCGGAACACACCGGGGTGTGACCTTCAACCACGTCATCGCCACGATCGATCTGGAGAAGCTCACCCAGCTCAGTCCCAACAATCCGGGTACGGCCGCGGCCATGAAGTCGATGCTCGGAGGTGAAACTCTACATTCCTGGTTCGGCACCGATGGCAAGCGCGTCTTTCAGATAACAGAGCCGGCATGGCCCGGTGTCAAGGCCAGGATCGATGCGTTTCTCGATGGCCATGCAAGAATTGGGGAGTCGCGGGGCTTCCAGAGCGTTCGTTCCCAGTTGCCCGAGCAAGCCAGCCTGCTGGCGATGTTGAGCAGCCAGAGGCTGGTCCGGATGTTCGCGAATCAGCTTGCGGCCACGCTCAACAAACCGGAGCTGAAAGCGCCCCAGGATCTGCCCAAGGAGGACGTTTTCCTGGGTGCGTCCCTGACCCCGAAGCGTCCTGCCGGCTATGAGTTTCATCTCGTGATTCCCAGCCAGGCCGGGCCCATCTTCGAGAAGGGGCTCGTACCCTTGTTTCAGTCGATCAAACCGCCCGACAACCCCTGAGTTCTGAGTCAGTCCGAGGCACCGCGCCGCTCCTTCGACGGCCGCAGTGCCTCACCCTCCCGCTGGAGTTTCCGATTGATGGAATATTCGACCTGGTCACGTCGAATTGCCGACCTGGCCGGGGCATTGTCGCGGTTGGAGACAGAATCCGTACCGCTGGGCGTCGCGTCTCCCGGTTCGACGGCCTGGCACGCGAACCTGTTCCAGAAGCTCTTGCCGCAAGTGACCGAGGCTCCCTATCTCGTCGTCGCCGTGGCGGGGGGCACGAACATCGGCAAGAGCACCGTGTTCAACCATCTGGTCGGTTTTCCCGCCAGTCAGGTGCATCCCGATGCGACCCAGACGCGACATCCGGTTTGCCTGCTGCCGCGCGGTTTCACCCAGCGGCACGAGCTCGATCGGGTCTTCCCGGTGTTCGAGCTCTTCACCTGGACTTCCGAGAACGACGCGGTGACGGAAGGCCCCTCCAACCGGCTGATCTACCGCGAAGATCCAACCGGTGTTCAACCCGCCAATCTCGTCCTGCTTGACACCCCGGACGTCGACGGCGCCATTCCCGTGAACTGGGATCGGGCCAGGCTGATCAGCCACGCGGCTGATGTGCTGGTCGCGGTCTTGACCCAGCAGAAGTTCAACGACGCCGCGGTTCGCCGGTTCTTTCGCGAGGCGGTCGAGGCCGACAAGACGATCCTGGTCGTCTTCAACATGGTTGAATGGCCGGAAGATCAGGAGCACTGCCTGCGCTGGCTTCAGACCTTCCGCAAGGGCACCGGCGCGAACCCAGCCCACGTGTATGCGGTCCCACGCGATCGCCTGGCGGTGCGCGACAACCGGCTAGTCTTCCATCCGCTCTCGGCAGGGTCCACCGAACCTCGCGGCGACCTGGCCGAGTTGCGGTTCACGGAGATCAAGGTCCGCTCGTTGCGCGGGGCCTTGCGGCAGATGCTTGAGCCGCGGCAAGGGCTGCCGGACTACCTGCGCCAGCTCAAAAACGTCGCCGAGGAGAATCGAGAGGCCCGAGACGCGATCCGCCGGGCCGTTCAGACCAGGATGGAAGCGCCGGAGCTTCCCGGGCATATCGTCTCGGATGAGATCTGGCGCTGGCTGGCGCCGCGGCGGACGCGGTTCGACCGGGCCGTTCATCGGTTCTACGGCAAGATTGGCACTGCGGTGGTTCAACTCCTTCCCGGCCATCGCGATCCCGCGGAGCTTGAGGCTCGTTATATCGAGGCCGAGCAAGCACAGCTCAATCGGGCGCTGGAGGAGATCTATTCCAAGCTGGAGCTTGTGGAAGCCACGGCAACGGCGGTGGTTCGCCGCGAGCTTGCTCCCATCCTGACGGGGGAGGAGCGTCGCCGTGCCTTCGACGAACTTCAGGCCGGCCTGGCTCGGACGCCGCTCTTGACGGAAGCCTATCGTCAATTCATCGCCCACGAACTCGAGCAATTCGAGCGCGGCAATCCCAAAATGATGCGAGCCATCGAGTGGGGACTCGTCGCCACGGCCGTGATCCGGCCAGCCATCACGCTTTGCATGTTTGGCGGGGCTGATCTTGCCGCCCACGCGGCGCTGCACGTCGGGACGCATTCGATGGCGCAAATCTTTGTCGACCTGGCCGCGGGGACTGCTGTCACCGTGGGCGGAGAAGGAACCCTTGCCGGGCTAAGCTCGCCTGCCCGGCGGCTGCTGGCCGACCTGTTCGCCAGGTATTACGAAGAGCGGGCGTCGATCCTGGCCCGCATGGTTCACGATTGCGTCTTGGGTCGACATCTGGAGCGGATCAATCGGCTTGCGACCCTTGCTGGAGGGAATGATTATCAGACGGCCATCCGAATTGCCGGCGATCTCTCTCGAGAGCTTGCCGGACTCGACACAACGCCGCCGGGCGCCGATGGCCATCATGACTCTCCTGTCCCGATGGAATCCCAGACACAATGAGACGCGGAGAAGGAGTTGCTGCCTTGGCGAACCGAACCTCTGCCGCCGACTGGGAGCGCGAGCACCTGCTCGCCGGGTTCGACCGGTTCCACAGGCGGCTGGTTGATTGGGCGCGGACGGCGCCTCCCTGGCCGCCGTTTTCCTCGGCGGAAAACCTGATCGGCCGGCTGGAGCCGAGACTTCAAGTTCCCGAGATCGACCTGGACCGGGCGCTTGTCGTGGGTTTTCTCGGAGGTTCAGGAACGGGCAAGAGCACGCTTTTCAACGCCCTGCTAGGGCGGCGGATCAGTCGGGCGGGCAAGGAGTATCGGCCCATGACCCGACGCGCCATCGTGGCCTGCCATCCTGATGTCGACCCTGCGTTCCTCGGGCTCGATCCCTCCGCGATGGAGGTGCATTCACTGAACATCCCCCTCCTTCAGCAGATGATCTTGATCGACTGTCCCGATCCAGACACGCAGGACCCCGACGACGACGCGGGAGGCCAGCTCCACCTTGATATTCTGCGGACCGTGCTGCCTCACTGCGACGTGATGGTGCACACCGTCACCTCGCAGAAGTACAAGTCGCACGTCGTCGGCCAGGAGCTGCTCAAGAATGCTCCCGGACGGCAGATCCTCTACGTTCAGACCCATGCCGCGGTTGATCCCGACAACCGGCCCGACTTATGCGCCTATCTCAAGACCCTTGGCTTGCAAGTTCCCGAGGTCTTTCGATTCGATGTGGTCGAGGCGCTTGCCGCGGAGGAATGCGGCCAGCCGGCGGGTCCTGAATTCTGCCGCTTCCGTGACCTGCTCGAGCACGAGCTGGCGAGCCGGGCTCGGCACCGCATCCGCAGAGCCAACTTGCTCGGGCTCTACGAATGGTTGCTCGCCACGATCAAGGCGCCGATCGCCCAGCGGCTCGAGGAGCTCAATCGCCTCGAAAAGGCGATGGAAAAGGGGCGTACCGAACTTCTGGCCCAAATCCGCCAGCGGATGGCCGAGCGGATCGATACGAATCGTCAGCTCTGGCGGTCGCGAATGCTTCGCCAGTTGACGCAAAGCTGGGGCGCGGGCCCACTCGCCAGTCTACTTGGCCTCTGGTCGGCGGCGGGAAGCCTGATCCGCTCCTTGATCTTGCTGCGAGCCCGCACGCCCACCCAAGCTCTTCTGGCGGGCGGCCTGGCGCTCAGCCAGCTTGCCGGCGAGAAATGGCGTGAGCGACAGGCGACAAGCGCCTGGGCCGCCGAGGCTGACCTCGGACTGACCGAGGCCGACCTGGCCCGCGCGCGAACCGTGCTACGCGGACACCTGAACGATGCGCAAGTTGATTCGCCGCCGTCCGGATTGACCGCCGGCTCCGTTGGCGACCTCTCCAGCGAACAACTCGCCAGCGTGGCCCTGCAAGCCTATCAGCAGCTTGAGGCCGAGGTCGGCAAGGTGATCGAACGCAGGATCGCCCGCCGCGCAGGGGCGCTGGTGCATGTTCTCCTGGAGATCCTCTTCTGCTCGCTTCCCGCGTACCTGGTCTTCCACATGGGCTGGAACTTCTTCTACGAGCACCTCTGGCAAAAAGCTCCTCTACTCGGTCTCGATTTCTTCTTCCAGGCGGCCTTCTGGTGCATCGTCTGGGGCGTGCTCATCAGCACGCTTCTGCTTCAATGGTTGAATCGCGGTCTGGACCGAGAGCTGAAGGCAGCGGTGGTCCGTCTCTCTCCCGAGCACCTGTTCGACTCCCTTTATGCGGAGGCCACCGCGACCTGCCAGGCAATTCGCCACCATGTTGCCGCGCTGGCGGCTTTGGAACACGACCTCAAGCAGCTCGAGGATGCGGTCGGCGGCGTTCTCGACCTGGGTCTGGGTGCCCTGCGCGTTGAGATCAATGTTGCCGATCCCAAAGCACCGCGATTTCCTCATCCTCCTGTTCTCAGCCGACACCGAGAACCGGGCTGATCGTGAGCAAAACCAGCACTCCCAGGGCCACGGCCAGGAATCGCCGGTCCCGGTTCATGCCCCACCCGATAGCCAGTACGGCGACCCGCAGTACAGGGGTCACCATCAGCGCAAGCAGCCCGAGATTCATCAAGGCGATGCCATGTCCCCGGCTTGCGTGTTGAAGCGAGAGACTGAGACTTGGTGCCGTTCCCTCGGGGCGAGGATGATTAAAGACGAGGGCGAGCACCAGGCCGCCGGCTATCAGCAGGCCGCTGATCATCACCCCGCCAGCAGGCTGTGGTGGACCGCATGCTCGAGCGTCTGAGACTCCTCCGATCGCTCCATCACTCAACCCCTCCGGTAAGTTCGAGTTTCGCACTTTCAAAGGGAGGGCT
>JBMFUH010000533.1:0-5261 GCA_049966735.1 Isosphaeraceae bacterium | reverse complement strand
GGGAGGAGGTTTCGAATGCCCTCGAGGTGCAAGGAAACTGGCTTCCAGTGCTTGTGCATGGACATGCGCATCACGGTTGACAACATGCGTGGTCCAAATCCGGGTTGGTCTCGACCGCCTGCGCCGAGTGGACAATCGCCGCCCCCAGCAGGCATTCCAGGATGAACGTCGGCAGTCCGATCCATTCCTGCATTCCCAGCGTATCGATATTGACCACGGACTCGGTGACGACGAAAGCCGCCATCCAGCCGAAGTGACATCCCATCGCTGCGTAGACGAGAGGCCGGGCCCTCTTGGGTTGTCCTTCCCGCGTCAGCCAGAACGTTGCCAGCACGAAGAGAACAATCTGATACTGGGGGAAGCCCACCGGGTAGAGCGTGATCATGATGAGGATGGCCAGGACGGACGAGACGAGGGGGTCGATCTGGTTCTTCCGGCTCCAGTTCCACGCCCGCAGGAGCGCGAGCAGCAAGAGCGGTCCGGCCAGGATGGACGTGTCCTCATGAAGACCGATCCAGGAGAGCGGCGAGTTCGTGCCGTTCAGGAACCGGAAGATCGACAGATGCTGCGTGGTTCGCCTGGCCGCGAAGGTCAACGGCCGGAATGTGGAAGTGCCCCAGATCAGCACGCTGATCAAGAAGCCCGCGGCAATCACTCCGAGCGCCACGGCCAGCAGGCGAAACCGGTACCGCTTGCCATCCAGGATCAGAAACGGCAAAAGGACGATCGGCATGAACTTGATCAGGACCCCCAGCCCCACCGCGATGGCCGATCGCTCGTCACGACCGCGGCGCCGGGCCGCGACCGCGACCACACAGCAGATCCCCACCAGGATGTCAAAATGACCGAAGCAGGGAATCTCGATCCAGAGATAGGGATTGAACAGCCAGAGCACGAGCAGCAGATTTCCCGGCAGCGAACGCCTACGGTCCGCTCCTTCTTCCTTGATCAGCCAGATCGCGAAGCCGAGATGAGCCAGGGCAAACAGGAGCTTGGGGAAAAGAAGATTGATCCAGGCCGGGACCGCCAGCACGTTGAAGAGCGGACCGTAGGCGTTCAGAGGATAATCCCCAAACGCGCCAAAGGTCAGCGCCCAGGGATCGTGTCCGGTCCAGACGCCGCGCCACATGGCGAGGTACAGGAAATAGTCCTGGATGCCCCCCGCCAACACCGCAAGCGCGAAGAAGGCCAGGGCAAGCAGCACGAGCAAGCGGTCGATCCAGCGATCAGCCCGACGGGCGGACTGGGGAACGTGCTTGTCGTTCCAGCGATTGAACAGATCAATGAATAAGACGACCATGAAATGGGCCACGATCGCCAGGACCACGGCCCACGTGAAGTTGCTCCAGTTGGTGAAGACCTGTTCGAGCGACAGTGGCACCCCCGTTCCTCGCACCAACCGGTTGAGGTAGGGAAGGCTCTTGCCTTCATGCGCGGCCACGATGGTCGCCGGCGCCCCCCAGCGGGCAAAGCCGAGCCAGCCGGCGACGAGCGTCCCGTAGAGCACCAGGAGAACGCTCCGCTGCCGGGTCAGAACATGCGTGGGCAAGCGGTTCACCTCGTGAGCGCCTTGTACTTGATCCGGTGCGGCTGGTCGGCGTCCGTTCCCAGTCGCTCGTGCCGCTGGACTTCGTATGCCTGGAAATTGCCGTCACACCAGACCACCCGGCTGTCTCCCTCGAAGGCCAGGATGTGGGTGGCGATCCGATCGAGGAACCATCGGTCGTGGCTGATCACAAGGGCGCAGCCGCCGAAATCAACCAGGGTGTCCTCAAGCGCCCGCAGCATGTCCACGTCCAGGTCGTTGGTCGGCTCGTCCAGCAGGAGCAGATTCCCCCCGCTCTTCAAGAGCTTCGCCAGATGTACGCGATTCCGCTCGCCGCCGGAGAGGTTGCCGACTTTTTTCTCCTGGTCCGGCCCTTTGAAGTTGAAGGTCGCGACATAGGCCCGGGCGGGGACCTTGCGCTTGCCCAGGACAACGGGGTCGATGCCGCCGGTGATCTCCTGGAAGATCGTGTTCCCGGGATTGAGGGCGTCGCGGTTCTGATCGACGTACGACACGACCACTGAGTCACCGATGCGCAAGGTTCCCCGATCTGGCGTCTCCTGCCCCACGATCATCCGGAAAAGCGTGGTCTTGCCCACGCCATTGGCTCCGATCACGCCGATGATGCCGCCGGGAGGCAAGCGGAAGTTCAATTCCTCGAAGAGGAGGCGATCTCCATAGCCCTTGGCCAGCCCCTCCGCCTCGACGACCAACGAGCCCAGGTGCGGACCAGGCGGAATCTGGAGCACGATCGCCTCGTCGCGCCTTTCTGCTTCCTGGGCCGCGAGCTGCTCGTACCGCTGCAAACGAGCCCGGTTCTTGGCGACGCGAGCCCGGGGCGACATCCGCACCCACTCGAGCTCGCGGGCCAGTTGCTTGCGCCGGGCGCTTTCCTGCTTCTCTTCGAGGGCCAGCCGTGCCTGCTTCTGCTCCAGCCACGACGAGTAGTTCCCCTCCCAAGGGATTCCCTGGCCCCGATCCAACTCCAGGATCCACTTGACCACGTTGTCCAGGAAGTAGCGATCGTGGGTGACGAGGATGACGGTCCCCGGATATTCCGAGAGATGACGCTCCAGCCAGGCCACGCTCTCGGCGTCGAGGTGATTGGTCGGCTCGTCCAGGAGGAGGATGTCGGGCCGCTCGAGCAGCACCTTGCAGAGCGCCACGCGGCGGCGTTCGCCGCCGGAAAGCGTGCTCACCGCCGCGTCTCCCGGGGGCAAGCGCATGGCGTCCATGGCGATCTCGATCCGCCGGTCGAGGTCCCATCCTTCGGCCGCCTCGATGGCGTCTTGAACCTTCGCCTGTTCCTCGAGCAGTTCGTCCATCAGGTCGGCGTCGGGGCCTTCGCCGAGCCGGGCATTGATCTCATCGAACCGATTGAGCAAGTCTCGGACACGGGCGACGGCCTGCTCGACGTTCCCGCGCACGTCCAGTTCCGGGTCGAGGGTGGGCTCCTGGGGCACATGGCCGATGGAGATATTGGGAGCGGGCCGGGCCGTGCCGACGAAATCGCGATCGAGCCCGGCCATGATCCGCAGGAGCGTGCTCTTGCCCGACCCGTTGCCGCCGATGACGCCGATCTTGGCGCCGGGGTAGAAGGAGAGCCAGATGTTCTTGAGCACTTCCTTCTTGGCGTAGGCCTTGGACAGTTTCTCGATCGTGAAAATATACTGGGGCGGCATGGCGCGCTTGGTTCCTGGGGTGACAGTCTGGGTAGCAGCCGGAAAACCCTGGTGTGGATACCCCACGAGTAGAAACGATCCCCGCAGTCAAGAAAAGCCCGGAAAGCCGCCGAGTCCCAGCCGCTTGAACTCTGGCGGTCCGTCTGATACCGTGATTCATGTCGGAGCGTCGTCCGGGGACATCCTCCCGGGCGACATCAACCGCGCCGGGGTAGCTCAGCTGGCTAGAGCGGCGGTCTCATAATCCGCAGGTCTGGGGTTCGAGTCCCCACCCCGGTACTTCCTGAATCATCACGTCCAGAGCCGTCAAGTCCTGACGGGACAGGGACGCCTGAACCCCAACCCGCCAGCCCTCTGACCAGGCCCGGCCACCGAATCGCCCCAAACCGCGCGCACCACCCCCTCAATCCCCCAAGAATTGTCCCCGCCTGGGACAAAGGATCGCTTATGCGTAGCGAGGGAAGCGGAAAGGAAAGGCACCCGAAGGGTGGGGTGATTGGCTCTACCTCCATTGTACCAACCCTGTGCTCAACGGTTTTTTTTGCAACACGACCGCGCGGGGAACCCCTTCCTGGCCCTCGCCATGAATGGCAAGTCAGGCCCACCCTGGCGTTTTGGTGCCAGCCCTCCGGCTCGCATGCGCTGCCCAGCCCTCCGGCAGACCACCTGGTCTGGGCGAACCGTGGGAGTGGGCTTTTCACGCGCGGAACCGCTTGTATCCCTCCGGCAGAGCACCTGGTCCCGGCGAACCGTGGGAGTTGGGACCGATCATCGAATCGGCAGCATTCTCGATCAGATGAGGGTCAGCGCCCGATCGTCTGGTTCGAAGCGCATACTTGAAGTCGTTTACTTCGCTGTCTTGTTCTGGGGAAGAGCGGTGACCGGCGAGTAAGCGTTTTGTGCTCGTGTTGATCAGCGCCCGAGGAGAATCCGTGCATTCTCCTCGGGCTTTCCCCTTGGGAGTTGCAGCTCCCGTGGGTACCCCTCACGTTAGAGCGGTTTGCAGTCGGCTTGCGCACTCATTGAATATCGTAGGGTCCGCTGTGCGGACCAATTGCTCTGGCCGTCGGTCCGCACAGCGGACCCTACGGTGAGCGATCGACCCGAAAACCGCTCTAAAGTACGACGCAGGTGCCCGCATAGAGCGCGTCGACCGCGGCTGCGGACTTGCCTGCGCAAGGGGTGTAATCGTCGGTATCGGCCAACGCGTTGGAACCAGCGTTACTGTCACGACCCGGAATGCCAGCGGCAAGTCCGCCGTTGGCAGGCGGCGCGACGCCAGGCCACGCGACGCCAGGACGACCTGGTTCGATCGCGCCATGCCCAGGCCGAGAAAGAGCGCCGGCAGCGCGCCAAGGCTGTGCCCAAGGTCGTTGACAGCACCGAAGTTAACCCCGCGCGTGGTCACGCGGCGGAAAATTTTTTCCCCTTCCAGTCTGCGATCGGCCAGGCTGCTATCAGCCCCCCGTGGCCTCGCCCCGTAATCCGGGACGCTACTGTTGTGCCGCCTGCCGCCAGGCCGTGCGCAATGTCCTCGATCGCGAACGCAAATGGCTAGCCCGCAACACATTGAACGGCCGCATCAAACGGGCCCCTGGAATACCGTGCCGCGCGCCGGCGGCGATCAGAAGAGCCAGTGCAGCATTGTCGCCAACACACGACTCAGCCCCGCCGCGAGTGAGCGTGCCGTTCGCGTGCCGGTCGTCAATTATCGCCTTACTCCCCCAGATCGAATTAGCCTGGGCATCCTCTTGACCCTCAGGAGCCCAAGCATGATTCCCCAGCGCGTTCTGGTTGAGAGCCGCGTGCGGCGCCGCCCGCAACAGGCTGGTCCTGGGTCGACCGCCGCTTCGTACGCGAACACATGGCGTACCTTTCCCGTGAGGCCACGCTGCTCTATTTCATTCTTTGCGCCGTGGCGGACAAGCACGGCATGTCGTTCTACGGCGACGGCACCCTGGCCGTCATGCTGCACGTCCCGTTGTCGACCCTGGTCCAGGCCCGCGATGAGTTGCTGGCCCGTGATCTGATCG
>JBMFUH010000532.1:0-5286 GCA_049966735.1 Isosphaeraceae bacterium | reverse complement strand
TGACCCCCTGATCGTTCCGCTCGCCGATTCCCCTGTTCCCGAGCCGACCGCCGTCACGATCACCGACAAGGCCAAGATGGTCTTGCGGTCGCGGGTCGACGGAATCGTGATTCAGCGCGAGGTCGTGAAAGGGAACTTCTATGATGATATGGACGTCCTGTTGGTCATCGCGCCCCTCGATCATCTCTGGGCCCAGGCCAACGTCTACGAGGTCGACCAGGCCAAGGTGGCCAAGAACCAGAAGCTGGAGATCCACTTCCCGTTCCTCCAGCAAACGATCCAGGCGTCCGTCGAGTTCGTCTCCAGCGAGGTCTCCCGGGAAACCCGCGCGGTCCAGGTCCGGGCCTCGATTCCCAACCTGGGGGGCAAGCTCAAGTCCGACATGCTCATCAAGGTGGTTCTCCAGGTCCCGCCGGTCAAGGGGCAGACGGTCATTCCCCGCGTGGCGCTGGTTGTGATCAACGGTATTGAATATGTGTTTGTGAAGGATGATACGGCCGGCGCGCGGGGACGCGACCAGTTTCACCGCAGGAAGGTTGCCGTGGCGCAGGAGAACAGCGACTTCGTGGTCATCTCCAGCGGTCTCCAGCCAGGAGAGACGGTCGCGACCGGCGGCAGCTTGATCCTGGCCCAGCTTTACGAAGACGCCCAGATGGTGGCCACGGGGGTCCCGGTTCAATGAGAAGAGCAGTCGTGCCATCGAGCGACCTGGCCGCTCGCGGTCCCGGGCGGCGGCGATCCGCCTCTCCCCGCGAGCGCGTCGCCGCGCATTTCGTCGTTCCCTTTGACCGAACCATCCTTGCGGAGTACCATCCCGGCTAGAACGAGATCAACTCCGGGGCCGAGGGCCCCTGGCCTGATCTGTCTCGCTCTGGCTTCTTGCCACGAAAGGGGTTGCCGTCATGCCTTTTTGAGGTCGAAACCGCATCGCACATCATGATCGCCTGCGCCGAGGACGCCGACGCGGCCCGGGCGTTCGCGACCACGAACTATCCCACCGAGGAAATCATCCGCGTGGTCCACCGTCCCCGCGACGCCTGGGTCATCTCCAAGAAGCTGCTGGGTATCCAGGGCGACAGCGATCCTTGCCACGTCGCCCGCGATTGCCTGGCCAAGGCGGCCGGAGACAAGCTGCACGCCGTGCGGCTCTACATGCACGCGACCGGCAGCGATCTCGAAAAGGCACGGAAAGCCGTCGAGTCGAACATGTCGCGGGGCTGGTGAGCCGGCGGACGCGCTGCGCGAACGGGGTCGCGTGGCCCATTGCTGGTCGCGGCCCCGGCGCGCCCGCATTCGCCTTGGGGCCAGAGGGCATCGTCCACGTTCTCGCTGGCTTTCACGTCAAGAACACCGGATGGGAGACCCTGTTTCCTCGCTCACGCGAGCCTCGGGCGCTTGCCGCGTGGCGTGTTGCATGACCTTTTGAGATCATCTCGCGGTCGCGATACGGGTCGTGTACCATTGGGGGAGGCCGGAAGGGGTCGAGATCTCGCTTGGGGCCGTCGCCCCCGCGGAACGGACGGCCTCTGCCTACGAATCAAGGAGACAGCATTATGCCTCGGGTCATCTCGCTGATCCTGGGTGGAGGACGGGGTACGCGTTTGTTCCCGCTGACCCGATCGCGCAGCAAGCCCGCGGTGCCAATCGCCGGGAAATATCGGCTCATCGATATCCCCGTGTCCAACTGCATCCACTCGGGCCTGAACCAGATCTTCGTCCTCACCCAGTTCAACTCCGTCAGTTTGCACCGGCACATCTACAATACTTACAAGTTCGATCCCTTCTCCCGAGGGTTCGTGGAGATCCTGGCCGCGCAGCAGACGATGCAGCACGAGTCGTGGTATCAGGGAACCGCCGACGCCGTCCGCCGCAACATCCCCTACTTCACGGACAAATCGTATGATCTGGTCTTGATTCTCTCCGGCGATCAGCTCTACCGGATGAACTTTCAGGACATGATCCGGACCCACCAGGAGAACAAGGCCCTGGTGACGATCGCCGCGCTTCCCGTCCCCGAGGCCGAGGCGCGGTCCTGCGGGATCATGCGAATTCAGGCCGACGGCCGGGTCATCGACTTCGAGGAGAAGCCCAAGACCCAGGAGAAGCTCAATCGGGTGCGCACCGATCCGGCCTGGCTGCATAACCTGGGGCTCAAGGCCACCGGCCGGCCGTACCTGGCGAGCATGGGCATCTACCTGTTCAGCACCAAGGCGCTGGTGGAACTTCTGGAGTCCAGCGACGCCACCGATTTCGGCCATGAGATCTTGCCCCAGACCATCGCCCAGAACCGGGTGCAGGCGCATCTCTTCGACGGCTACTGGGAAGACATCGGCACCGTGGGGGCGTTTCACCAGGCCAACATCGACCTGACCCGCGACGCCCCCTCGTTCGACTTCACCTACGGCGAGCAACCGATCTTCACTCGTCCCCGCTACCTGCCCTGCTCTCGGATCAGCGGCGCGACCCTCAAGAACTGCCTGATCTGCGACGGTTGCGTCATCGGCCGCGGGGCGGTGATCGAAAACTCGGTCATCGGCGTCCGCTCGACGATCGGCGAGAACGCGACCATCCGCAACACCTACATGATGGGCATCGACTTCTACGAGCAAGCGCATCAGCTCGACGAGAATCGCCGACTGGGCTTGCCCCGCGTGGGCGTCGGCGCGGGGTCGGTGATCGAGCGGGCCATCATCGACAAGAACGTGCGGATCGGCCGCGACGTCAGGATCTTGAACGATACGGGCATCGTGGACTCCGACGAGCTGGCGACCCACGTGGTGCGCGACGGCATCACCGTCATTCCCAAGGGGGCAATCCTCCGCGACGGACTGCTGATCTGACCTGTCATCATCTGGATGATTCACTTGTTTCTGGGAGAATGTTTTCATGACTGATTGGGCTATCCGCGTCAAGGAATTGCGCAAGCAATACCCGGGTCGAGATGGCCCAGTTCATGCGGTGAACGGCATCGACCTCGAGATCAAGGTCGGCGAGTGCTTCGGCTTGCTCGGGCCCAACGGGGCGGGCAAGACGACGACCGTCGAGATCCTCGAAGGGTTGAATCAGCCCACCTCGGGCGAGGTGGAAGTGCTCGGCCTGAACTGGCGGACCCACGCGCGGGCGATCCGCGAGCGAATCGGCGTGACCCTCCAGGAAACGCGGTTCCCCGACAAGGAGACCGTGCGCGAGCTGCTGGTCGTCTTCCGCAGCTTCTACCGCGGCGGCCTGACCGTGGCAGAGGCCATCGCTCAGGTCTCGCTGGAGTCGAAGGCCAACACTCTGATCGAGCAGCTTTCCGGCGGCCAGCAGCAGCGGCTCGCGGTCGCCATCGCGCTGGTCGGCGACCCCGAGCTGCTCTTTCTCGACGAGCCCACCACCGGACTGGACCCGCAATCGCGCCGTCAGCTCTGGGACGTCATCCGCGGCCTCAGAGAGCGCGGGCGCACCGTGCTCTTGACCACTCACTACATGGACGAGGCGGAACGGCTCTGCGATTGCGTCGCCGTCATCGATCAGGGCAAGATCATCGCCCTGGGCTCGCCCCGCGAACTGATCGCCCGGCTGGGCGGCGAGCATATCGTCGAGTTCGCCGTCGAGCCGGGCGATCAGCTCGCGCCCGAGTCGTTCGCCACGCTCGATTCGGTCCTCGCCACGCGGGCCGACGGCGAGGGCTATGCCCTGACCGTCGCCGAGCCCCACCGGGCCATCCCCGCGCTCCTGGATCAACTCGACGCTCTCGATCGGCCCCTGGCCCGCTTGACGACCCGGCACGCCAGCCTGGAGGATGTCTTCGTCTCCTTGACCGGCCGCCATCTCCGCGATGACACCGCCCAAGAACCCCGCGGCGCCAGCCGAGGACGCGGCCGGCGGGGACGCGGGATGTGAATGTGAACATAGCACTGCCCGACAAAAAGAGGCCTGGCTGGCGCCGGCCTCTTCTCATAGGCCCGAGAACAAGTGATGCTGCGTAACTCCCCGTTTTTTCAGCTCTATCGTGCCCGTCTCCGGGAATTCTACCGCCAGCCGGCGCGGATTTTCTGGGTCTACGGGTTTCCCCTGATGCTGGCCTCGGTGCTGGGCTTTGCCTTCCAGAGCCGGCCCCCTGCCCCGATCCAGGTGGACATTGTCGAAAGCCCCTATACCGCGAAGCTCGTGAAGATGATCGCCAGGCACAATACTCGCGTCGAGCGAACGCGAGCGCGCCCGACGCCCGGCGACGCGCTGGCCGCCGTTTTGCCCCCGGTCACGCTGGAGATCCTGCCGGAGCAGGAGGCCGACGAGCGACTGAACAAGGGCAAGACCCTGCTGGAAATCGTCCCCTCCGGCTCGACCGACTGGACCTACCGCTACGACCCCACGCGTCCTGAGGCGACCGCGGCGCGGCAGGTCATCGACGACGTTCTCCAGCAGGCAAATGGCCGCGTCGACGTCGTTCATCCCCAGGACAAGCACGTCACCGAGCCCGGCTCACGGTACATCGACCGGCTGATCCCGGGGCTGGTCGGGCTCAACGCCCTGGGGGGCGGTCTCTGGGGCATCGGCTTCTTCCTGGTGAACCTGCGCATCGCCAAGCTGCTCAAGTGCTTCATCGCCACGCCCATGCCCCGGCGCGACTTCTTGGGCGCCATCCTCGCCTCGCGGCTCACCTTCCTGATTCCCGACGTCTCGGTGCTGCTCCTCCTGGGAGCATTGGCCTTTCATGTGCCGATCCGGGGCAATCTTTTCGTCTTCTTCCTGGTCGATGTCGTGGGGGCGCTGGCCTTCGCCGGCATCGGACTCCTGATCGCCAGCCGGGCGAACACCACCGAGACCGTCAGCGGACTCATGAACCTGGTCATGCTGCCGATGTACCTGCTCTCCGGCGTCTTCTTCGCCACCGAGAACTTCGGCAAGACCGCCCAGCCGTTCATCCAGGCGCTCCCCTTGACCCAGCTCGTCAACGCGCTCCGCGCGGTGCTCCTGGACGGCGCGGGGCTCTTCCAGTATGACGTGCTCAAGGCCGTCGTGATCCTCGCCGCCTGGGCCGCCGGCACCTTCTATCTGGCGCTCCGCATCTTCCGCTGGAACTGACGCCGCGACCACCGCGGGCCGCCGAAACTCCGGGCTCTTGAGCACCTGGACCAGGTCGGCCCACCACCCCTGGCGCGTGGTCCAGCCCCGCACCGGGGGGACGTCAACCTCGCCGAGCAGGTGTCCGAAAAAGGTCCCCTTGGCCAGGAGCTCGAGCTTGACGAACGATGAGGCCGATTGCAGCGGAATCGCCCGCAGCTTCTCGGTGCGGTGCAA
>JBMFUH010000531.1:0-5313 GCA_049966735.1 Isosphaeraceae bacterium | reverse complement strand
CCTCCGCCCGTCCGAGCACGGTCTCCTCAGCGCTGGGCCGAAGGCAGGGGATGCCGGTGGAATCGAGGTCAACCCGGCGGAAGCCGCCACCGGAGCGAGCCGAATCGCTGCTCGCGTTTCTTCCCGGTCCTCCGCGTTTCCGTGCACTGCACGCGTCACGCGTTTTCAGGCAAAGCCGAGAGATCAGGCAGCCGACGAACCTCCAGAAGCCCTCCCGGTTCTCGAACCTCGGCAACTTTCCCGTCCGTGCGTCCTCGTAAACCGCCAGCAGGGCGCGGTTCGCCACGTCGTCGGCCCCGATTTCGGCCCCAACGCCGAGGCGGCGGATCAAAGGCCGGGCCAGCGCGACCATCCGCTTGGTGCACCGGGCCGAGAGCCACTCAACGGCGCGCGGTTTTCCTGCCCGGACGGCCTCGAGCGCATCGAGCGTATCGGATTGCGAATCGTCCATGGACGAATGCCCCAGAACGGGGCTCCAGTGCGGCGCTGCCCCTCGAAGTTGGCCGTCGCGGCACGCACAGCGAGGCGAAACGGGCCCTCACGACCCCGGCGCGCCGTCCGCCCCGAACGGCAACTCTGGATCACCCCTTATACTCGATCAGGGGCTCACGGCAAGCAAGAGGCCTTGAATTGTCGAAACCTCCATGAGATGCGCATCACGCTCCCGATGAGTCGCGGGGAAGACCAGTCGGCCTCGGGACAAGGCAAGTAGGGGCGGGCGGAAGGCTCGGCCGAGTCCACGGCGTTGCAACTCGTAGTATTGGATCGCCTCGCGGAGATCGCTCCGGGCAGCGTCAAGGAAGCGTACATTCACAGGCCTTCGAACTCCTGAAAGACTTGCTCGGCCGGAATTGCCTGCATTTTGCCGGCGTCAAATTGCTCCAGCCGGCGCTCCGACTCCGCGGCCCATAATCGGTCAATCCTCGCGTCGGGCTGATCAAGACTGGCGAGGAGCGAGTCAACCAGGGCCGCCCGCTCGGCTGCTGACAGAACAAGAGCTTTCTCAAGAATCTGGCTGGTAATCGTTGACATGGTTGGGTCTCGAACTCCGTGATCTGTAGATCTGTAGTATTGTAGGGTCCGCGGTGCGGACCAAATGCCCCGGCGGTCGGTCCGCACAGCGGACCCTACGGGGAGACATCGACGCGAAAACAGCTCGAATCACTCCCGCGACGGCTCCCGGACGTTGAATTCGAGCTTCCAGCGGCGGGGGTCGCGGACCGACTGGCACCAGAGCTCGAGCGTGCCCACCTCGTTGACGTTCGAGTGCAGGCGGACCGGGACGGTCTCGCCCTGGGCGCCATCCTCGGCGGCGAGGGCCGTCTCCAGGGGGGCCAGCTCCTGGATCTCCTCGGGGTCCCAGCGGTCGAGGATCGGACCGGTCGAGGGGCCAAACCTCGACCAGGCCCGCGGCCGGGGAACTGCTCCACCGGGTCGAGGCCACCGTCAACCGGCTCGAACTGGACTTGGAGTGGCCTCATCAGTCCCGCCTACTGACCGACCACGGCGAGTCATTGCCGGTTTCATCGGGAAATTCCTCACGATGCCCGTTGGCGTTTGATTCCCACTCAACGATTTCATCAACGCTCATCGTGCCGAACTCAGGGAGTAGCCGTAGCGCTCTGATCGCAGCCAGGCGCACGGGTTCGGGGACCTGATCGGAAGGAACCTCGTTCCATGGCGCAACTGACTGGCCGAACCTCAGAACCTTGTGCACTTGATGCGGCGTGATCCCCACTTCGCCAGAGCTTGGAAGGCACATTGCCATTCGCTTGACGAAATCGGGCTCTTCAGGATTGAAGAGAATCATGTCATTGTCATAATCACCCGCCCGGAAGAACACGGGTTGAGCTGGTGCGCTCGCCATGGGTTCCTCTCACTCCCCACCGTTTGGTCCCGGAGCTGGCGAGCCGGCGGGAACGACCCGCCGGACGTCTTCCGCCCGGACCGTGATCGATGCCTCATACCCAAGGTGAGTGAAGAACTCACCCGATGGCGAGATGGACCAATTAGGGCCATCGCACACGAGCGGCCAGTCATCCCTTTTCAGCTCGAGCCGGAAAGGGATCTCCGACGCCAGCACTGCCCGCTTCAAGTCGGCCGGCTTCATGGTACTTCCTTTCGAGGTAGCAACTCTGCAACGGCGATCTGCCCCACAACCTGTCCGTCGATCACCAGATCGACGTACTGATCTTCGGTCAGAACGATCGCCCCGGAGCTGGTGTAAACCTCAAGCTGCCGGTCCGGGATGTTCACGATCCAGTAGATGGGAATTCCGCCGGCATCGTAGACGGGAATCAAGGCCCTGTCTTTGGCCACGGTCGAGCGTGTGACCTCCACGACCAGGGCGACATCATCAGGGCCAGGGTGACGGTCCGGATAATCGTCGATCGTACCGCGAATCACGGACACGTCGGGTTCCGGCTCGCCGTCTCGGTTCGGCAGTCGCACCGGCGCTTCCTGGCTCGTGTGCCAACCCGAGGGAAGGAGACGGTCGATCGCTTGCCGCGTGCGCTCCGTCGCCGTGCGATGCTGCGGCCCCTTCATGTCTTTCTCCTCGATCCGACCATCGATCAGCTCGAACCGGTTCGTCTCCGGCAAGATTCCGTTCTCTACCAATGCGTCGTACTGATCGACGGTGAAACCCTTCGTGACTGTGCTCACTTCACACCGCCCTTCTTTCGAGCGAGATACTCTTCCACGGCAACCCGTGCCAACCGTGCCAAGCTGATGTCTTGCTTTGCTGCCTCGACTCTCAAAGCCGCATGCTCTTGCTGGGATCGTTCGAGCCGGACCGCCCGCAACGTGTTCCGAGTGGCCGGCAAGACCGGTCTGGCCACGGTCTGCTTTCGCGCCATGGCGTTGCCCTCTCCACACTCGCATCGTCTGCCTTCCGTTGCATTGTAACATCGGGATCAAGGAGAGGGATTTGTGGAAGCATGTTCGAGCGTGGGTCATCATGGCGTCGTCCTGAGCCCGAACAGTATCGTAGGGTCCGCTGTGCGGACCAAATGCCCCGGCGGTCTCCCGGCGCGCCGAGACTACGGAGAGCCATGTACCCGAAAACAGCTCGAATCACTCCTGCGATGGCTCCCGGACGTTGAATTCGAGCTTCCAGCGGCGGGGGTCGCGGACCGACTGGCACCAGAGCTCGAGCGTGCCCACCTCGTTGACGTTCGAGTGCAGGCGGACCGGGACGGTCTCGCCCTGGGCGCCATCCTCGGCGGCGAGGGCCGTCTCCAGGGGGGCCAGCTCCTGGATCTCCTCGGGGTCCCAGCGGTCAAGGATCGTGCCCACGGGATCGTCGCGGCGGGTCGTGGAGCTGAGGAAGCGGAAGACGGCCGGCTCGCCGACGACCAGACCCAGCTCGGGGCTGGGGACGTCGGTCTCGGTCCCTTCCTCCATCCCCATCGGCACCACGCAGAGGGCCTTGATTGGCGGCGCGACACCGGGCACGGCGGGCGCCGAGGTCTCCAGGCCGACGTAGTACGACCGAGCCACGCCGCCTCGAATCCGCACGCCCTTGCCGCGGCGGACCTGTCCGTAATACGCCGCGCCGCGGGCCACGGCCAGGTCCAGGTCGGACGATTGCAGCTCCGGAACCGGTTTGCCCGCCCAGTCGGAGAGCACGTCCAGAACGCGCTGGCGGAGCTCGGACGCCTTGAAAACGCCGCCGTTGAAGAGGACCGCCGAGGGGAGGATCATCGTGCCGCCGGTGTGCAGCGAGCCGGCCTGCTGGCCCAGGAACCGGGCGAGGTGGCGGGTGATCGCGGGGTCGGCGGCGTAGGGCAGGCCGATCTCCGTCAATCCCACCCGTCGGCCGCGAGCCGGCTGATCGGTCGGAGCGCACCGGGGAAGAAATCCATCCACAAGCGTTGAATTGAGCAGCTCGCGGGTCAGCTCGGTCTTGACCGAGCCGCCGATGACCTTCGAGCCGCGGCCCAGCACGGTCACCGGGGCCGATTGCTTCTTGGGCTCGGCGAACAGGGTTTCCTTGGCCGCCCGGCAGGCGTGACCGAGCGCCACGCGCTGAGTGGCGTCCAGGCCGTCCATTCCCTGGGGCAGCGTGGCCGCGACGGCGTAGGCCAGGGCCAGGTCCATGTTGTCGCCGCCCAGGAGGATGTGCTCGCCGACCGCCAGCCGGGAAAGCGCCAGGTCTCCCCCCTCGTCGGTGACGGAGATGAGCGTGAAGTCGGTCGTGCCGCCGCCGACGTCACAGACCAGAATGATATCTCCAACCTTGACATGTTTGCGCCATTTGTCACCCAGCGCGGCCAGCCAGGCGTAGAAGGCGGCCTGGGGCTCTTCCAGGAGCGTGACCTGCTTGAGCCCCGCGTTGCTGGCGGCCTCCATGGTCAGTTCGCGGGCCACGGCGTCGAAGGAGGCCGGGACGGTCAGCAGCACGTCCTGGTTTTCCAGCCGGTCGTCCGGCTTCTTGCCCGCGATCCGCGAGTTCCAGACGTCGCGGAGGTGTTCGAGATAGGCCGTCGACGCGTCGACCGGGGAGACCTTGGCCACGCCCTCGAGCGCGGTCCAGGGCAAGATCGCGCTCTTGCGATCGACGCCGGGGTGGGAGAGCCAGCTCTTGGCCGAGCTGACCAGCCGGCCGGGCACCTTGGCCCCGTGCTCGCGGGCGAACGTGCCGACGACGCGGTCCGGTGGCGACTTCCAGGGAAGATCGAGCGCTCCGGGGGGAAATTCCTTCGCTGCCGGCAGATACAGAAATGACGGCAGGAGAAGTCGTTCCGAGACGTCGCTTAAGCCGACGATCTGGGGAATCGGCAGGGTCTCGATCGGGCTGGGTTTCACTCCAGCGGCTTCGTCCCCAGGCTCGGCTGGCGGCACGAAAGCCAGCGCGGAATTGGTCGTTCCCAGGTCGATGCCGACGACGTGACGGGACATGGGTAAGCCTCTCGCGGGGGGCAGATGGCAGATGGCAAATGGCAAATGGCAAATGCCAGGGTTGGGTCGCTAGCTGATTTCCACCTCCGCGGGGGACAGGACGGAGGAATCGTCGCGGGCCGCGGGCAGGACGGGCAGGTGGACCGAGCGCACGCGCCAGCCTGGGTGTTTGAGCACGCCTTGGAATGGTGGTTTTCCAGCCACGTTGCCGATCAGGCGGATGGCCGCAGGGTCAAAATCATTGGGAACCTGGACGGAGGACTCCTCGGCCGCGTTGATGATGGGCTCGATCGTGAGGTAATCCTGCAACGACTTGCGACAGCCTCGATGAATGTCGCGCACCGCCGCGCCGATCTGAGCGTCGCTGTAGGTGTCGATGTCCTCCTGGAGAAAGTCAACGAGCCGTCCGTC
>JBMFUH010000530.1:0-5336 GCA_049966735.1 Isosphaeraceae bacterium | reverse complement strand
GGCTCCCCTTGCGGGCGTCGATCTTGACGTTGACCACCGGCCGGGGCGGGCGATTGGCCTTCCACCAGTCGGGCACGCGCACGACCAGGCCGCTTTCCTCGAAGACGGGGATGTCATGCAGAAAGCGGTATGCGTCGCCTGGCGTCCAGGCCAGGGGATGATAGATCTCGCCCGACTCGACCATCTCCTGGACGAGCGTGCTGCGTTCGGCCGCACGCTGGATGGGAAGTAAGAGTGAGAGCAGTGCAGCCTTGTTTTTCGCCCCGGCGTACTGCTGTAGCGCCTTGCCCAGCGGCTCATGTTGCACGCGTCCCTGGGCCGACAGCCTGGGGATGTAGGTCGCCAGGAAGGCGAACGGCAGATCCGGGTCGCGCTTGTTCTCGGCGAGGTGGAACGTCACCCGGCCGACCAGCCGCCATTGCGGGTTGAGCTCGCTCAGGTAGGCCTGCACGCCGCCGGCATGCTTGGCGATCTCGGCGCGGACGAATGTGTCGAGATCGGTCCACCATCCCGCGAGGGTCTCGGCGCGGAGGTATTCAGACCCCTGCATCGGCGGCGCCTGGAGAACCTGAAACGCCAAATCCCCCTCGGCGGGTTGCGGGATGGGGGCGACGCTGCTGCCCCGGGCATCGGTCGGCGTCTGACAGAGCCGAGTCAGGTAAAACCTGGCGAAGTCGCGCGCGTAGGCGAAGGGAGGCGGCAGGCTCGACTCCAGCTCGGCCGTTGCCAGGTGCAAGAGCCCCCGCGCCGGGCTTTCCGCGAAGGCGGCATGAATCCGTTTGCCGACCGGACCGTCAAGGGAAGATCCCGCGGCGTCAGCAGCCTCACGAACGTGAAGATGACCCTGAGGCGAAAGGAAGAGCTCAAACGGCATGAATCGTCAGGCGTTCCTACCAGCAAAAACACCGAAATACCCGTTCACTAGCGCTTCGTATTATACCTCGCACGGCCCGGTTGATCCATCCCGGGGCCCGCTTTGGCGCGGTCGCGAAATGCCGGGGCGGGCCCGAACTTTTCCCGAGAACTCGTCGACAGGAATGCATTGAACCACGGAGCGACCCCGCGAGCGGGGTTCCCCCCGAGAGATCGCAGAGGGAGACCACCAGCATCTCCCTTTCGGCCACCCTTCCGGCCCAATGTCCCCCTTCCGGCCCACCCATGATCTGGAGGCCCCACGGGAGCAGGCTGATTTGGGACCAGAATTGAACAACGGTCTGACCTCGAAGTCCCCGATTCACTCGGCAGAACCGTTTCCGTTTCGAGAATTCAACTTACGCGGCGTGGACGAAACGCTTGCCTTTCGCTCTCGGACGGCGAGGCGCGTCACCGCATGATTGTCGGCATGGTAGATGGAAAAGATCCGGCCGGCCGTGGGCGGTTGCGTGACCTAATGTAGAGGTGAGACGAAATGAAAAATGAAATCGCTGTTCAATCGGTTCTTCCAGCCGTGGATGGCGATCGATTTCCTCACCACGGCGGAATGGCGAGGTAGCTGATGAGCGTTGTCACACACGATGTTTCCCTTGACTCGACGGTCGGCGAACCAGTGAAGCCGCCAGATGGAAACCCCGGGACAACGCTCGATCAAGGTCTCCGTAAATCCAACATCGTTGTTTCCGATGTGCTACTCACAACGATCTGGCTAGCATTGGTCGCTGGGTTTGTTGAGGGGCTTTACTGGTTCGTACTTCAGCAACTTACAGGTGCCATGGTCTTCCAGCATCCCGGTTTTCTCTGGATGTCTCCACTTACACAGATGGCGCTTGTCCTCGTACCTGGCATCGTGCTGGGGACGCTTGCCTGGCTCAGTAGTCCGGCACGAGTGTTGCCATTCGCCGTCGCGCTGTCGTCACCGGTGGGCTGGCTAAACTCTCTGGAGTTGACACTGCCCGGCTTACAGGTCTGGAGCTGGTTCCTCCTGGCAGCCGGGCTAGCCATGACAACCCGTCGACTGTTCGAGCGATATACCGACTTTTGCCTCAGGGCAGTGCGTCGCACAACCGGTTGGATGGTCCTTTTGATCCTCCTGATTGCTTTGGCCCAGGCGTTCGGTGCATGGTGGCACGAAGCATCCGCGGTCGCCGCCCTGCCGGACAGTCCGCGGAAAGCACCGAACGTCCTGCTGGTTGTGTTGGATACATTTCGCGCCGATGCCTTGTGGAAAGAGGGCGCCCCCCACGGAATTGCTCCGAATCTCGCCAGGATTGCCGAGCAGGGGGTCAGTTTCACGTCTGCGTGCTCAACGGCGCCGTGGACGCTTCCGTCCCATGCGGGAATGTTCACAGGGCGGTCGCCGCGCGAACTGTCAGCGGATTGGCTATCCAGGTTGGACGAGACATACCCTACGTTGGCCGGGCAACTCGCGGCGCGAGGGTGGTTGACGGGTGGATTTGTGGGGAACATGGCCTACTGTAGCGCGGAAACGGGACTCGGGCGTGGGTTCTGTCACTACGAAGATTACCGTCTGTCGTGGGCCGACCTTGTTTTGTGTACCGCCCTTGGACGCAGGTTACTCCTCATCACCGACATCCCGGTGCGGATCGGTTTTCTCGACTGGCCGGGACGTAAGCGCGCGAAGGAAGTAACCGGTTCTTTCCTGCGCTGGCTGAAAGATCGACCAAAGCGTCCATTTTTCGCGTTTCTCAACTACTTCGATGCACACGATCCCTATTTGGCGCCGGCGACGTTCCGATCGCATGAACCAGCCGACATCGACGAAAAAATCCTCTTGAGATACTGGTTGTTCGTGCGCAAGAACCGCATCTCCCGCGGGCAGGTCGCGATGCTTCACACCGCCTACGAAGAGTGCATCCGTGAACTCGACCATGACATCGGAGACTTGTTCAAGCAACTCGAAACTCGAGGCGAATTGGAAAATACTCTCATCATTATCACAGCCGACCATGGAGAGCACTTTGGAGAGCATGAGTTGTTCCTGCACGGAAATAGCCTGTACGAGCCTCTGCTCCACGTTCCGTTGATTCTGGTCTGGCCGGGCAAGATACCGGCGGGTATCCAGGTCGACACGCCCGTGTCACTCCAGGGTCTGCCGAAAACAGTCTGCGAAATGCTGGGGCAAAAGGGTGTGTTTTCCGGAAGTTCATGGGTCCGATACTGGACGACCGGGCATTCTGAATCGACTCAGTCGAAACCGATCTTCGGAATCGCTTCTCAGCCGGTATATCCTCCTTGCCAGGGCCGATCGCCGGTCGCGGCCGGGGCGATGCGATGCGTCCGTGTCGGGATGATCAAGTACATCCAAAAAGGTGACGGATCCGAGGAGCTCTACGATTTAGCAAGAGACGGGGCGGAAGAGAATAACCTCGCCCGCGATCCTCAGCATTCGACGTTGCTTGAGCGGATGCGAAAAGAACTCGGTCCCGTTCAGGCAAATCCTCGATCGGACACAAAGTCCGGCCACACGCCAGAGGGCCACCCACTTCTTCCGTGCCGCTGAGCGGGCCGGGTTTGAGTCCAGGATAAATGCGTCAGCAGGATAAGGTGTCGGGAATGAATGGCACTCGGAAATCCATAAATCCAGTCTTGCCCGTATCCAACAGAGCTTGTTCCATGACCGCCGGTGGGATAACCTTGCTCAATCCCGCCAGCCGATCCACAATGGCCAGCGTATCCGGCGTCGTCTCCTTGCCGCATCCTTGCTCGCTCATAGTCCTAGCCTCCATGCAACCTCGGGCATGACGTACACAACCGAAGTTTACACGAGGCTAGGACTTGCGCTAAGACGAACGGTATTGGAATTAAGCCCCGACGAGATCGTGTCGGCTTATCCGAGCTTGACCCTGTCCGACGTCCACGCCGCCCTCGCCTATTACTACGACCAACGGGCCGAAATCGATGCCGATATCAAGACTGATGATGAGCACTGGACCGAAATGCGGCAGCATGGTCCCGGACGGCTCATTGACCGGCTCAAGGCACGGAAGGCCAACGCCGCGGACAATTTATGAATCTCGATCCGTGGCCGCCCTCCGTACTCCGTCGGGCTGGTGCTGCCTTGCTCACCAAATCTTGGTTGCTCCCTTTCAGACCTCTCGTAAAATGTATATCTGATTCGGCGACCCGTCCTCACGACGTCAGCACGGCGATGTCCGCCCGGTCGCGATGACGGGAGCGTATACGGAATCCCGGGCGCTGATTGAACGAGGTTTACCCCGAGAAGGCGATCGCTCGGCATGGCCAAGAAACCGTCTCCAGAGCAAAACACCCCCCCGACGCTCCTTCCCGGGTTCCAGCATCTTATTCCAGGCACCCCGGCCGCGCCGCTGCCGGCCCATATTCGCCCGCTCTTCCTGCCCGATTTGGTCCAGCAGATCGCACGCAACATGCGGATCGACGCCAATCGCCGCGAGCAGGCCCATCCCGCATTTCGGAAGTGGGCGAGGGACCTCAAGAGTGGAATCCTCCAGCAGCTTACGGAAACCCAGGTCGAGCAGGATTTCAACCATGTCTTGCTCCGTGCCCTGGGATACACGACCCAGGCCGACGTAGCCGACGGCCAGCCCTGGACGCTCACGCCCAAGTGGCCGGTGCCGGGCTCGGGTGAGGTCGACGCCGCGTTGGGCAAATTCCAGCTTGACGAGACGGGAAAGCTGACGGGCGAGCCGCTGGTCATGGTCGAGCTGAAAGGGGCAAAGGTCGACCTGGACCGGAAGATGCCCACGCGGAACATCACACCAGTTCAGCAGGTGTGGAACTACCTGAACGCATCCGACTCGGCGCAGTGGGCCATCGTCTGCAATTACGTGGAGATCCGGCTCTACAGCCGGCAGAAGTCTTCGAACCACTTGCACCGAGTGTTCCTGACCGAGCTGGACGACCCAAACCGGTTCGCCGAGTTCTACGCGATCTTCCACGCCGAAAGTCTTCTGGGTACCGGTACGTTCGTCCAGAACACCGGCTGGCTGCTCAAGGAAACGGGCGAGCGGCAAGAGAAGGTGAGCGAGGAGCTTTATCGCGAGTACGCCGAGCGCCGTGTCGAACTGATCCAGGAGCTTCGCGCCAGGGGCGTGGGCGATCTGGACCAGGCCATCGCCACGGCCCAGCGCCTGCTCGACCGGATTCTCTTCATCGCCTTTGCCGAGGATCGCGGGCTCTTGCCGGAGCGAAAGACCCTCCGCAACGCAGCGTTCACGCAGGTTCCAGGGCTCACCCGCTGGCAGGCGTTTCAGCTTCTTTTCCGGTCGATCGACCTGGGAGATTCGCTCAACCACATACCGAAATACAACGGCAACCTGTTCAAGCCCGACCCGATCCTCGACAACCTGGGCTTCGCCATCGACAGCACCAAGTGGCCGAATGTGTTCATGTCGATGGGC
>JBMFUH010000529.1:0-5341 GCA_049966735.1 Isosphaeraceae bacterium | reverse complement strand
AAACCGCTCTAATGGGCTGGAGAATCATGTTGTCTTTCACGCGGATCAAGAGCTTCACACCGGCGGTATCCAGCCTTTTCCAGTGCTCGTAGCTGAAAAAACCGCGATCTTCCAGCAGCAACGTACCGGCGGGAATCCTGTCCCAGAGTTGCCCCACCAGGTTCTGTTCGCTGTCGTGGTAGCCGCCGCTGGCCAGGGCCAGTTCGGCATGTGTGCCCAGTTCGACCAAGCTGACCTTGCGGACTTGTGGAAAAGCGCTGTCGCCCCGGCCGCCGCTGCTCCGTCCAAAGTGTGCGTCGTTGGCTGGCGTGTCGGGCACATTCAGCACGGTGCCGTCGATGCCCATCAGACGCAGTCCTTTGTAGAAAGTCCCCGGCATTTCCTCCGTGGCCAACGGACGAACGACCAGCTCAAAGACGCGCTGCACCGGCTCGACGCCCAAACGCTGCCGCGCTTCGCACAGGTTGCTGCGCGACGGCTCTGCCTCACCGGCACGCATCCGCCGCGCCAGTGCGAAGACCCGCCGAATGGGTAGATCGGTGAGCACGCCCATGGCCAAGACAATCCAGAGCATGACGCGGTGCGACAACCTGCAGACGCGTTGGCCAGTCTTGCCTGTATCCAACAGAGCTTGTTCCATGACCGCCGGTGGGATAACCTTGCTCAATCCCGCCAGCCGATCCACAATGGCCAGCGTATCCGGCGTCGTCTCCTTGCCGCATCCTTGCTCGCTCATAGTCCTAGCCTCCATGCAATCTTGGTCATGACGTACACAACCGAAGTTTACACGAGGCTATGACTTGCGCTAAGACGAACGGTATTGGGGCTAGACCCGCAGTCGCGTACGTGGCCGAGTCGAGCCAGGTTGCTGTTTGGGGCACTCCAATCAATCGCACCGAAAAAATACCTGCCCACGGGAGAAGGAAATCGTACCGCGCCCGTATGCAACTCAATGGTAAACCGCTCTAGCGGCCCGGGAAATGCAGGAGGCATCAGGTCATGGGCGATTTGCATGCGGCAGACCTGACGGTCTTCTTCCTGGGCCTGGGGGTGCTCCTGGGTTCGGCCCACGCCCTGGGCGAGGTGGCCAGACGTCTGGGACAGCCCGCCGTCATTGGCGAGATGGTCGCCGGCCTCCTGCTCGGGCCGACGGTCCTGGGATCGGTCGTTCCGGCGCTCCAGGCCTGGCTCTTTCCCGCCCACGGCCCGGCGGCAGTGGCGCTTGATGCGGTGATCGCGCTGGCCGTCGCGCTCCTGTTGCTCGTCGCGGGTCTGGAAGTGGATCTCTCGGCGGTCTGGCGGCAGGGCCGGGCCGCGCTGGTCATTGCCCTGGCCGGGTTGCTGGTTCCTTTGGTTCTGGGCGGCAGCCTGGCCTGGCTAATGCCGGGCTGGTGGGGAATTCCTCTTCAAGGGATGCCCTGGACCTTCGCCGTCTTCTTCGGCACAGCGCTCGCCGTGAGCGCGCTGCCGGTCATCGCCAAGGTGCTGCTCGATCTCGACCTGTTCCAGACCGACTTCGGCATGCTGGCGCTCGTGGCCGCCACGCTGAACAACCTGCTGGCCTGGCTGATCTTCTCGGTTGTCCTGGGCGGCCGCGAGGGGGCGCATTCCATGGCCTACACGATCGGACTGACGGTGGGCTTCGTGACGCTCATGATGACGGTGGGGCGCTGGTCCGCCGATCGCGCGCTGCCCTTGGTCCAGGCACATCTGGCCTGGCCGGGCGGCGTGCTCGGTTTCTTGCTGGTCGCCGGGCTGGTGGGAGCGGCGATCACCGAGGCGATCGGCATCCACGCCATCTTCGGCGCCTTTCTGGCCGGGATCGCGCTGGGAGATTCGCCCCATCTGCGTGAGCACACGCGGCACATCGTTCATCGATTCGTGGAAGGCGTGCTCGCGCCGATCTTCGTGGCGGCCATCGGCCTGGAGGTGAACTTCGTGACGAAGTTTGATCCCTGGCTGGTGCTGAGGGTGCTTGCGCTCGGCATGGCCGTGAAGGTTCTTGGCTGCGCCGTCGCGGCCCGCCTGGGGGGCTTGCGCGGTGGCGAGGCCTGGGGCATGGGCTGGACGTTGAACGCGCGCGGTGAGATGGGAATCGTCCTGGGACTGCTGGCCTGGCAGGAGGGGGTGATCCGCGAACGGCTCTTCGTCGCGCTGGTCGTTCTGGCCATCACGACGTCCGCCTTGACCGGTCCGATGCTCAAGCGGCTCTTGCGCCGCGAGAAAGCCTGGTCACTGGCCAGTGTGCTCGAGACCGGACTGTGTATTCCCGACCTCGACGCCGGCGATGTCACCGATGCGATCCGCCGGCTCTCGACGGTTGCCGCCGATCGGGCCGTGCTCGACCGGAACTGGGTCGCCGAGGCGGTACTCCAGCGCGAGGCGCTCCGGGGAACCGGCATCGGCCAGGGGGTCGCGGTACCGCACGCGCGGCTGATCAATCTGAAGGCCCCGCTCGTGGTGGTCGGACGCTGTCGGAACGGCCTGGCGTTTGACGCCCCGGACAATCAGCCGGTGCGGCTGGTGTTTCTGGTCCTGACGCCGGTCAACGACAGCGGATCGCAGGTGCGCATCCTGGGTTCGATCGCGCGGCAAGTGCGCATCTCCGAGGTTCGCGAGGCGGCCTTCGCCGCCCGGACCCCAACGGCCTTGCTGGCCGCCTTCCGCATCGCCGACGCCCTCCAGAAAACCGCGCCGGTGGAGGCGATGGCGCAAACCTGAGACAGCCGGAGTTGACTTTTCACGGGACCAGACTCACCTCCTTGAAGGCTCCGGTCGCGGCCGCTCGGGCATCCTGACGGTTCATCTCCAGCGCCTCGTCGAGGGCATCCCGCAGGTTATCGAGCAGCTCCTCGCGTGTGGAACCCTGCGAATTCACGCCGGGCACCTCCTCGATCCAGCCGATCCACCACTCGCCGTGTTGCTGGATCACGGCAGTATAGCGTGCGTCCGCTCGGTTTCTCCTCCCGGCAGAGCCCACTTCGATTTCGACAATGAATGTACCAGAACCACGAGGAAGAGGGCAGCTCGGAGTCACCTCATGTCGTGCTTGACGACCCGGCACACGCCAGGACAACGCCCTCAACCCGGCTCCCCTCTGTCGGAATCACACGGATCTGGACCTCAACCACTTGACCGTCAGATGCCCCGAGGTTTTGATCGAGCTGGATCGTCTTTCCCTGAGCCTTACTGTGCAGCGTCGTTGTCATGGTTCTGTTCTCCAGCGTGTTACCCAATCGAGTTTACACTCCTGCCTCCTGAAGCGGGGAATAGCAATTCAACCTGGTGGCGAGTAAGGTATTCAGCGGGCGTTGAACATCAATCCTGCGCGTCGTTGCCGCTTCGAGGGAGGACTGAGCACATGCGAGTCATCTGGTGTGGACTCTTGGGCTTGATCGCATTGACGGCGGGCGCGTGGCTGGCGGCACGAGGAGCGGACCCAACCGAGGCCAGGCCCCTGGTGCTGCACGCCCGGTTCCGCGAGCCCGCCCCTGGAGGAACTACGTTCACCGTCAAGGAGAAGACGCTGAAGTGGGGCCCGGCGAAGACGGCGATCATCATCTGCGACATGTGGAACCAGCACTGGTGCAAGGGGGCCTCGCGCAGGGTCGGCGAGCTGGCGCCGGCGATGAACCGGACCGTCAAGGCGGCGCGCGACAAGGGCGTGCTCATCATCCACGCCCCCAGCAGTTGCATGGACGCCTACAAGGACCACCCCGCGCGGCAGCGAGCGATGACCGCACCGAAGGCCGCCAAATGCCCGACGATATCGCCGGCTGGTGCAACAAGATCCCGGCCGAGGAGAAGGGCGTCTATCCCATCGACCAGGCCGACGGCGGCTGCGACGACGGCCCGCGGTGCCCGACCGGATCTCCCTGGAAGTCGGAGATCGCCGCGATCGAGATCCATGACCAAGACGCCATCAGCGATTCGGGCGTCGAGATCTGGAACCTACTGGAGAGCCGCGGGATCAACCACGTCATGCTCATGGGCGTTCACACGAACATGTGCGTGCTCGGCAGGCCGTTCGGACTCAGACAGCTTGCACGACATGGCAAGGAGGTGGTGCTCGTCCGCGACCACACCGACACGATGTACAACTCCCGAAGCTGGCCGTATGTCAGCCACTTCGAGGGAACGAAGCGGATCATCGAGCACATCGAGAAATACGTTTGCCCGACCATCGTCTCGACCGACCTTACCGGTCAGCCCGCTTTCGCCTTTCAGCCCGACAACCGCCCCCGCGCCGTGTTCTTGATCGGCGACGACGAGTACAAGACCGAGAAGACCCTGCCGGCCTTCGCCAGGACCGAGCTGGAACCCGCCGGCGTGCGCTGCACGTTCGTGATCGCCGATCCCCAAACGCCGCACGACTTCAAGGGAGCCGAGGCCCTGGACGACGCCGATCTTCTGGTGGTGAGCGCGCGTCGCAGGGCGCCCATGGATCATCAGATGAGTCTAATTCACAAATATATATGTTCTTGTAAACCCGTCGTGGGCATACGCACGGCGTGCCACGCGTTTGACGCCCACGGGAAGTTGCCCCCCGGTCACGCCGTCTGGCGCACTTTCGACCCCGATGTTCTGGGAGGTCATCACACGGGGCACCATGGCAACAATCTCTTGCCCACGGTGACGATCGCGAAGGGGGCCGAGGGACATCCGATTCTCGCTGGTGTCACCACGCCGTTTCACGGTCATGGGTCGCTGTACAAGACCAGTCCCCTGGCGGCCTCGACGCTCGCCTTGCTGATGGGCAAGATCTCGACCGGGCAGGGATCGAGCCTGCCGCCCGAGCCAGTGGCCTGGGTGAATCTGGCCGGCTCGTCGCGGGTCTTTTACACGTCGCTGGGCCATCCCGGAGACTTCGACGACAGCTCGTTCCGTCGCTTGCTCAAGAACGGTATCTTCTGGGCGCTCAACCGCCAGCCGGCAAGCGAGTCGATCTCGGCGTCGCGCGGCCCGGATCGGTAAACCAGCCGCGTCGGGGGCGCAGGGAGACATGCGCCCTGTTCAATCCAGGCCGCCGGCATACGGTCGGCCCCCGTTCGGCGCGGGTCTCTGACCCCGCCGACTGCGGTCCCGGCGCGCCGGGTTTGCCACAACTTGGGTTGGGGCTGGGTGTCGTTCGTTAAAAAATTGACGCAGAGGCTTGTCATGCCCTACGGAGATTGCTATTCTGCACGTTGGACTTCGTTAACGAATTCAAGAAGTGAGGACTGTCCGTGGCCCGTTCCGGCTCTCAGACGTTGACCGAGCGTGAGGCTCAGATCATGAGCGTGCTCTGGTCGCACGGTGACGCGACGGCCGAGCAAGTTCGGGAACTGTTGCCCGATCAACC
>JBMFUH010000528.1:0-5354 GCA_049966735.1 Isosphaeraceae bacterium | reverse complement strand
GATTGGAAGCGTTGCTACCGCCGCCGTCGCACAGCAAAAGCATGCGTCGCGCACGGGGATAAGCGGGCTGGCCATGCATCTCCCACCAGCAGCCGAGACTGTCGCAGGCGAACCGACTGGTGTCGTGGCTGAGTCCCAGATTCAGGTGGCCCAGATTGCGTTTGAGGTCGTAGAAGCCGTGCGGATAGATCACACCGCATGCGGCGCTGGGGAAATCGTGGTCCAGAGCTTTCTTAGCCTTTTGCGTGTAGAGCCGCCCCTCCCGGAACAACAACCCCAAAAATTCCTTATGTTTGGTATCCATGCTCACGATCGGGTCCGGGGATTGCATGAAACCGGAGCGGTGGTTGGCGATGATCTGAAACTGCCGATCGCGATGAACGTGGCGTCCCAGGGGCAGTGTTTTGCAGGCCTTGCGACTCCCCAAGCGATGACGTTCCAAAAGCTGAGACACGACGGTGACACTCACGCGAAACCCTCGCCCCAGAAGTTCCTCGGCAATCTTGGCACGCGAAAGGTTGGTCCAAAGGACGCCGTCTTGGTCGGGATCGCCCGCGGTGTGGGGATCGACGATCTGCAGAAAGGCCGCGTCAATTCCTGGAAAAAGGGTCAAACAGCGTTGACGGCCCCCCCTTTTTTTCGCGCTCGATGAGGCGGCAAAGGTGGATCAGGATGACGCAGTTCGTTCAGGCCACGCTCAATGGTCCTTCGGTGACAATCGAGGAGCTGAGCAATGTAGGCAATGCCGCCATGTCCAAGCTTGAGGGCTTCCGATGCGGCAAACAGACGACGCTGGCGTTCGTTCAGCGTGGAGAAGGTGTAACGCATCGCCTCCTCCACCGGCTGGGGATAGCTCGTAAGCATTGCGGCTTCCTGCCAAAACCTGATAGATCCTTCTCTGCGCTGCCCAGATTACCAATCAAGCCGTGTGCCAAAAAGACCGAGTGCGACAGTTAATAAATTTCGTTTCCTAAGTTCCAGCCGATTCGCTCGGTCCCGTTCGAGTAGTTGAAGTCCAATCGCGCGGTAAGCCGCTCTGCCATGGCCGCCCAGATTCGCGAGCCGAGGTATACGGACGCCGCTGAAGAGAACGAGGTCGCAGGGTAGACGAGATTCCAGGACCATCATCGCCCGGTGCCCCTTATGGGCGACGTTGTCAGCCTCGATCAAAGGCTGGAAGAGCGCTGACCACTGATGAACCAAGGTTGTGTACTCGCGATCAGGGATCAGGAGCCACGAATCTGCATGATCATCAAGCCATGCCTCGAGCTCGGGTATGCTCCGGACTCGTCCCAGGGGAACTACCTCCTTGGGAATGCGTGACTGAATGCGTCTTCCCTGGTCTGTCCGTGCTGCTGAATTGCCGGATACGGCCTGCCCACCTGGCCGGTTTCTTTTCAGTGTCGTTCCGACTCGCTGCAAGAAACGAGCGCCGTAAACCTCGGGAACTCGGTTGCCAGGACATCGGTCCCTACTGTACGCGCGTCTTCGCTCAACTGCCCCGATCGTCTTGAGTCTAATCGATCCACTCGCGCTTCCAGGCATGCATTGAACCAAGCGGCACTGTTGGCCTGGTCATTTCAGAAGCTGACTTGCGAGCTGCGCCGACGCCACCGCCCACATGATTCCCCAGCCCAGGTACCACGGCGCGCACGCCATGAACTGGACCGGACGCTCGCGGAGTACGAACCAAGGCTGACTCGGCTCGACCTTCACTCGACCACGGACCAGTCCCGTGACCGCGGAGCTGATGAAGATGATGGTGAGCACCACCGCGACGGCGAGGGCCACGGCGTGGAGATACTCCCTCATGCCGCTCGACTCCTGGTCCAGAGTTTCAAGGGCCCGCTCAAGTTCGGTCCCTTTGCCTGACTTGTAGGTGGCCTCTT
Source organism: Isosphaeraceae bacterium (assembly GCA_049966735.1). GTDB lineage: Bacteria > Planctomycetota > Planctomycetia > Isosphaerales > Isosphaeraceae > Aquisphaera. The sequence goes on along the minus strand of JBMFUH010000528.1, from coordinate 3,465 downwards.
CCTTGTACTCTTGTCAGTTCCCTTCAAGCCCTGCCCGCGTCACCGGTTCGCATTCGCTCTCTACAAGGGGATCGCGGGGAGCTTGACACCGCGGGCGCGCCGGACGCGGCGGACGAGGAAGCGGGACCAGAGATAGCATTGATCGGTGTCGGCCTGCTCCAGGTACCGCGCGGCGTCATCCTGCTTGCCGTGGCGATCGAGGAACTGCCCGACGATCGCGGTCGTGAGCGGGCGAGCATCCGGCTTGATCTCGTTCAGGATGGCATCGATCGGCTTGAGGTCGAGCGCCGACTTTTCCCCCTTGGCCAGCCACCTGGCGAGCAGGTCGATCACCCGCGCCGTCTTGGGACCGGTGGGCTTCGGGGCAGTGGCGACAGCCTTCAAGGTGGCGTCGCGGGCCTGGGCGTCGCCGGCCAGGTCGCCGGCCCAGGCGAGCAAGACCCCCGTGGTCGTATCGTTCTGCTGCTGTTTGAAAAGCTGCTCCAGGAGCCCGCGCGCCTCCATCGGATGACCGTCCAGCAGGTAAACGATCGCGACCTGTCTTGCCTCGTCCGCCGAAGCGAAACTCCGTCCCGCTTCGACCTGGGATTCGACCAGCGCGGCGGCCGACCGGGCATCGCCGTGCCCCGTCCGCTCACACCACATGAACCAGTCGAGCCACTCGCGACTGTAGCGCTGGGAGGTGCGCGCAATCCAGAGTTCGGCCGTTTTCCAGTCGTTCAGCTTCTCGGCACAGCGACTGGCCCAGGGCATTGCCCAGCCAGCCCATGACTCCGCCGCACGCTCGGCATAGGGCCAGGCCTCGGCATACTTGCCTTTCTTCATCAGGTACTGGGCCAGATCCAGCGTGACGTGGGCGTGGTCCAGATTCTCGTCTTCGCCTTCGAGGAACGTGTCGACGGCCTTCTTCCAGCGGTCGACCTGGTCCTTCTGCTGGTAGACCTCGACCAGGCCGTTGAAAATCCAGAGTTCCGGTGAGCGGGCCAGGGCTTTCTCGAGCCGGCGCTGGGCTTCGTCCAGCTTCCCTTCCTTGAGCGCGTGCAGGCCGAGCTGGCCGATGACCGGAGTGTCGGCCCCGCCATGATCCTTTTCCCAGGCATCGGCCTTGGGCTCGGCTTCTTCCCATTTCGACCAGATCATCGCCGCGCGGCCCAGCGGTGATTCCGCATCGAACCGGAGCAGGTTGTAGGCGCCCATCCACTGCCGGTCCTCCGTCATACTCTTCGTTAGCTCGACATGCCCCGGCAGTGTACCCAGGTTGGTGTGCGAGAAGCCGAGAAACTCAATCCGCTTGGCGAAATCGGGGACAAGCCTGCGGAGTGGGACGGAGATGTCATGGGCCTTCGATTCGAAATCGGCCAGGTCGAGCGCCTGGAGCTTGCGCGGCGCGTCGGGGCTGGAATAGCCCTCGGTCGCGCATTCGATGTAGCCTTTGTTGGGATGATCGGCGACCAGGGGCAATGATTCGGCGGCGAAGTCGGTGTAATCGGTCGCCAGGCTACACGCGAGGAAATGGAGCCGGCGGCAGACCAGCAGATAGCGGATCTCGCGGAGCTGGCGGGCGAGGACGCCCCAGGTCAGGTCGGAGGTATCGTCGGCTGACGCGGCAACCAGGTCCTTGCGCAGCGCCACCTCGTCGAAGTCCGCCGCGCCGACCCACTTGGCGACCGCTTGCGGCAGCCCCGGGACCGCTCCCACGAGCTGTGGAACCGCCTGGGGGTAGACTTCCAGAGGAATGCTTGTGGAGACGTGCAGGTTGGCCACGCCCTGCGCCGACGCCATGCCGTCGTACACGCGGAAACAGGCTGGCTCCTTGTCCAGCACCGCGCGGCCGGCGGCGAGGATCTCGTGGCGGCAGACGAAGTCGCGATCGAAGAAGAACCCTGACGAGCGCGAGAGCGTGAGGAAGCGGAGGTAGCGTGGCAGCAGGTCGTCGGGCCGGGAGTCGACGAGCTTGCCCAGCGCGGAGGCGTCGGAATGGCTGAACGCGCGGATCGTCGCGGCCCAGGGAGGACTTGCCTTGCCGCCGTCGGCCTTGTCGGCCGCGTTGAGATCAACGATCGCCCGCGTGGTCAATCCGGCGAGGGCCTCGACATAGGCCTGGCCTCGGAGGCTGGCGGGCGCGTCGTGGTCGCGGACCACGGCCCCCTGGGCGTAAAGCAACCCGCGGGCCTGAAACGCCAGGTAGTCGGCCGTCCACTGCGATTCGGCAAGCGAGCCCAGGTTTGCATAGGCCCGCGCCAGGGCGATCAGCAAGGTCGATGTCTCTCCCTGGGTGCGGATCGCCTCGTGCAGTGCCCGGATCGCGGCGAAAGCCTCGGTCTCGGTCAGCCGGCCCAGCCGCTTTTCGACCCCCGGCGGCAGCTTGCCTTCCTCCGTGTCCTTCGGCGGCGGATTCTGGCGGCGCGCCAGGCCGAGCTTCTCGAGTGCCTTGGCAAAATCGTTATGCGTGAACCGCTCCACGAGCATGACCAGTTGCGGATAGGTGGGCGCGACGTTCATCCCGCAGTCGAACTCGCTGGACCAGACCACCCGTCGGCTGGGGCCTTTCCCCTGCACGATGGTGATTCGCCCGACAGGAGGGTCGTTCGGGGTGGGCAGGATCAACGTCCGGAAGCGCGAGCCGATCCGGCAAGTCGCGTCGGGCTTGCCGGAGGGCGCGGGGTCGCCGATGGGCCCGTCGCGGGTGATGGCTCCAAATTCCTCGCGGGCGGCGAGCAAGAGTCCCTGGCGAACGATCTCGCGGGCGAGGAGACCCTGGTAAAAGCTCTGGGGACCGAAGGTCTCCGGCTGCTTACCGCGCGTGACCACGACGATCGGCCTGGGACGGTCCGGCCTTGTAGATCGCCACGTTGCTCCAGAAGGCTGGCTCGTCGTCCTCGATCGGCCGGTTGGCCGCGGTTGAAGGGGCCGCCGGCTGCTTCGATTCGGCCGGAGGCGAGGCCGCCCGGGCCGCCATGACCTTCGCCGCGGCTTGAATCAGATCGTCCTTGATCGAGACCCAGATCACGGCGCCGGCCGCCACCAGCACGGCCAGAGCGACCAGCGAGACGAGCAAACGGAACTTTCGCGCACGCGGTGCCGTGTCTTCCTTCTTGAACTCGCTCATGACGGGCAACCCCTGGAGAGGAAGAGAAGAGCCAATCGCGAGACGCAGCCTGGTCCGGCTGGTTCAAGGGAAAAGCCCAGCCACTCGACAAAGTCTACAAAGTGCGTCTCGGATCTGTGCTGGGGAAAGCATATCAGGCTTCCCCGATCATTTCCAGCGGGTGGTTGACTTCTTGCCGGCAGTCCGGCGCGCGGACATGCCGTTGGTCCCTCCGCGAGGATGGGGCCGCATTGCCCGTGACGTCCCAGTTTCGCATTCCTCTCGCTCAGAGGGTGTTTGGAAACCTGTGCAACTTAGAGCGATTTGCAGTCGGCTTGCGCACTCATTGAATATCGTAGGGTCCGCTGTGCGGACCA
>JBMFUH010000527.1:780-5359 GCA_049966735.1 Isosphaeraceae bacterium | reverse complement strand
GAACCTGGGAAAGTGGCGTAAGGCCTCCAAAAAACGAACCGCGTCTTACACCCTTGCAGGCCGCGGTGCGTTCCACCGGCGGACCTTTCGGTCAGCGTGTCGAATCGATTCTCCTCGCTAAGGATTGTCTGTCCTGGTGTCGGTGCCAACCCTTGCATGACCGTCCCGGAATTGACGTGGTCAGCTCGTTGAAGCACTTCAAGAGCGCGGAGGCTGCTCGGTCCCAGGTGAAGTGGGAGGCGCGGGCCAGGGCTCGGCTCGCCAGGCTGTCTCTCATCCGGGGATAGGCGACGAGCCGGCGCAGGGTCGTGGCAATCGACGTGACGTCGGTCGGATCGAAGAAAAGGCCGGCATCACCCACGACTTCGGGAAGTGAGCCGGCATTGCTGCATACCACCGGCGTGCCGCAGGCGAGGGCTTCCACCGACGGGAGACCGAAACCCTCCATCAAGGACGGCTGCACCAGAGCGTAGGCTTGACGATACAGATGAACCAGCTCGGCGTCGGGGACGAAGCCGGGAAGCAGCACGCGGTTCTCGACGTCGCCGCGCTCGATCGCCTTCTTGATCTCCGGCACGTGCGTGTGGAAAACGTCGCCGAAATCACCGACGATCACCAGCAGCACATCCGGATGTCGCGCCGAGATGTGAGCAAACGCCTCGACCAGCCGCGGCAGGTTCTTGTGCGGGCTCAGTCCGCCGACGTAGAGCAAGAGCCGCGAGCCTTGTGGGATGGAATACTTGCGGAGAACTCGGCCCGATTCGGCATCTTGCAGACCCGGACAAAAGATCGGATCGGGGCCCTCGGTGATGACGGGCAGCCTGTCGGCCGGCAGGCGAAACCAGGACTGAAGATCGCGGCGGGATGTCTCGGAGACGGTCACGATCCGGTCGGCCATTCTTGCCGCCACATGCTCCTTGAGCAGCCAGGCGAGCCGGCCCCGCCGCGTGGGGAAGACCAACTCCGGGTGCGCCAGCGCCAGCGTGTCATGCATCGTCACGACCAGCCGCGGCACGTTCCAGACCGGGAAGAACGTGTAGGTGGCCGGAAAGTACATCAGGTCGAGCCTGGCCCGGGCCACGGCACGGCCCATCGCGACCATGTCGCCCAACCGGCGGCGGCCACGGGCGGAAGCCGCCGCGGAGGGGGCCTCGCCGAGATCGACGACGACCTGCTCGACACCAGCGGGAAGACTCACCGTGTCAAGTGATGGTTTGTCAATGATCACGACAAGCTGATGCTCGGCCGAGGCGTGGCGCGCCAGCGCGTCGAGCAGAAGACGCGAGAAGCGGCCGAAGCCACGGCGGTTGGACAGGCAGGCGCCGTCATAGCCGATGCGCATCGCTCTGCCTCGCGGTCGCGGACGGGGTCGGTCGATTGACAACGGAAGGTCCGAAGTGCGGATGCGGCAGTGCCGGATGAGCCGAGCCCGCGCCGGCCAGCCGGAGCAGCCGGTCGGCGGAGTGGCGCCGGAGGCGCCGGGGCCGCGCGATCGGGTCACCGACGATCGTGATGGCGGACAGGTCGGCCTTGCCCAGGCCGGTCGCCTGAGCCAGTCGCAGATAGGCAATCTCCACCGGCTCGAAGCCGAGCACCGCCGCGGCCACCGCATCGACCGCGACCGCGTCCGTCCCGGCGATGATCGTCCGCAACGGAACTCGCCGGCCGTGCCTTGGGCCTTCTCCCTCGCTGGCGTGAAAGGCGTCGATCAGGCTGATCCTGGGCAACGCAAACGCCGCCAACGCCACCAGGCAACTGGTCGCTCGCTCGACCGCCTCCAGCCGGCGCCGCTCGGGACCGGTGAGGCGCATTCCGCCGGCGATGGTCCGCATGCCCAGCCAGGCCGAACGAACCGCTCCGCGCCACGACCGGATCATACCGTTTGCCAGATCGAGCCAGGGCGGCGGCAGCTCACCGGCATGACGCGAGAGGCCCAGCAGGCCCTGGTCGTCACGGTGAACGATGGATGTCAGGTTTGCCAGGCCCAGCCCGACCCGGAAAACGTCGTGCGTCCGGGCCGTCCCCAGCACCACGCGGCACCGCGAGGCGAAGACCGAGGAGGGAAGGCGAAGCGAGCGCGGAAGGCCGCGCGGGGAGATCCAGCGAACCGTGCCATACGTCTCGCCGCCGTCGTCGATGTCCACGAATCGGACCGGGCGGTTCCACAATTCCTGGCGAAAGCCCAGGCGGGTGAAGTCGTCGTGCCCAACGTGCCGCCCACCACCGCGACCGGCGATCGTGATCGACGAGGCCCCCGCTCCCAGCAAGGCGTCGACGGTGGCGGAGAGCGTGTCGCGGTGGGTGCAGCAGTCGGCTCGGGCGGGGTTGTCCAGGGTGGGGATGATGACGGGATTGCGGTCGTCCTGGATGCGACCGACCAGATCGTGGACGATCAGTGCCAGGGCCTCGGCGACTCCTCCGCGGCGGCGATCCGTGCGGACCACGGCTACCGTGCTCGAGTTGTCCATCGTGCCAGCCTCCCTGCGAGTCGAGCCAGGAACGGACGGGGAATCGGCCGGGCCGCGGCGTCGACCCGCGCTCCCATCGACCCGCCCGACGCGCCCGGCGTGACCCGGCTCAGAATGTACCACGGGAACAAAGCAATCAGGACCGAGAGCCCGCAGCAGGTGAAATAGACGAGGTGCACCGGCAACGACGCCAGCGCGAAGCCGATCCCTCGACAACGCACTAGGAACCGGTAGAAATCCCGGTTGAGCCAGACGATCACGCTGGAGCCCAGGGCGACGACCAGGAGGCCGAGCATGCTCCACGGCAGACTTAAGAGCGCCAGCAAGATCAGCCCCGTGATTGCCACACTGAGCTGCTGACTCGGCTTGACGTTGAGGTCGGTCTCGACGGTCGCGCTCCGCTTCATCAGGAGCGTCCAGGGGACGCCGCGGCGGAAGATATCGGTGCGGACCATCTCGAAGAGAGTCCAGCGCTTGAGGTGGGTGGCCAGGACGTCGCGGGCCAGGACGATGCGGTGGCCGGCGCGGGTGAGGCGGTAGCCCAGTTCGATATCCTCGATGGCCGGCCGGGGATAGAGCCGGGGGTCGAACCCGCCGAAATCCAAAAAGACCTGGCGGCGGATCATGCCGCAGCCGGTCCAGAAGGTGTGGACAGGTCGCGTGTCATCGTGAAACTCGCCTTGCTGGTGCACGAAATGGTGCAGCAGGTTGCGAAACTGGCTGACAAGGCCCCTAGCAGCCGGCCGGTCGTCGTAAGAGCCGAAGAGAGCGGTGAGGCCGGGATCGGCGAGGAACCGCGCCTTGCCCCGGGCAAGCGTGTCAGGATAGACGGCGACGTCGGCGTCGAGGAAAAAAATGAGTGGGGCCGACGCATGTTGAGCGCCGAGGTTGCGGGCCGCGGCGGGGCCGAGCGGCCGGTCGTGCCGGGCGACGACAGCACCCATCGACCTGGCGAGCGCGGCAGAGCCGTCGGTCGAGCCGTCGTCGACCACAATGAGTTCGTAATCAGTCCAGGTAGAGTCGCGAAGCCGACGGAGGCAGCGCTCGAAGTCGGAGCCCCCGTCACGAACGGGAACCACAACGGAAAGCGAATGCCACCGCGGCTCCGGGCTCGCCGGACCGGCGGGGACATCGTCCATGATAAACCCTCGCCCGTCAAAGACCGACACGTGCCGGAATGCGTCTCCGTCCCTGGGATCGCCCGAGCACGCGCGTTGACCGTAAGGCCACGGTGCGGGGCGATGGAATCGCCGCTGCGGGTCATGGTGTGTCATCAGCCGCCCGCCGCAATACAATCGCGACGTGCGCAGGGAACTGTAGCGGGAACCACTCCGCGTGTCAACGCGGGGTAACGACCTGCAAGATCCACGGCAGCGGTTGCTATGATGGAAGCCCTTACAGTATCCTTGAGGCAGTGCGAGGCTCCGGAACGTGAGGTGACATCGGTGAGCGAGATCGAGATCACTTCGCCAGGAAAGTCAGAAAAAGTGAATCCGCGATCTGTACTCCCCTCTTTCCCGGTTCCCTGAGTATCGTAGGATCCGCTATGCGGACCAAATGCCCCGGCCTGGGTTTCAGCCGGAATCCCGGTGGCTGTCAACGCGTGATGGTGGCGAGTGGACAGTGGGTAGTGGACAGTGGGCTGTCGGCAGTCGGCAGACCGTAGGGCCCGCTGTGCGGGCCGTCGGGGTGGCCGGGGCAGAATGCCCCCGCCTCACAGTCGCGGCACGCCGGGATTCCGGGGCGTTGCTGTGCTCCTCCCCAGCCAGCCAGATGGCTTCAGGGCATCGGCTGGGGCCGGTCTAAGATACGGGGGCCGGTCCGCACAGCGGGCCCTACGATACGGACGAAATTGGAATCTTGTCCCACCAATGCACTGTCCATTGCTCACTATTCCATGGGATTGACGACTCGTCCCAGGAACAGGATGGTCTTGTTCCGGTTGTCCAGAATGAGGAACAGGAACGGGTGATCGGCGCGGAAGACGGCGGGCGGCCTGGGAACCATCGCCGCACGGATGGCCATGACCACTCCCGTTGCCGCGGCGGCTTCCGTCCCCTGCTCGTTCAGATCCACGAACGCCTTGTGGATGACCGCGGAGATGTGCAGCT
>JBMFUH010000527.1:0-770 GCA_049966735.1 Isosphaeraceae bacterium | reverse complement strand
GCTCGTCCTCGCTGCTCATGCCGGAGAAGTCAGCCTTCCGCTGGTCGAACGCGAGCGGCATTCCCATCTCGCTGAGCGTGTCGTTGAGCTGGAATTGCGAGGTGAGCTGGAACCGAGGCAGGTAGACGTCGACCTGCTGCCTCCGGAGCGTGCTCAACCAGCCGCTCAAGTTCTTCAGGTTCAGCTTCTGCTCCAGGGCGGGAAGGCCGTCGATCTCGTCCGGCAGAACCACGATCGCCGAGAGATCTCCCTTGCCGTAGGGGAGATCGAGGACCTTGAGGCCGGCGACCACACCGAGGCGGAAATCGTCCTTTTGATGCATCAAGGGCGCGCGTGTCGTCTTGTCGCTGGTGACGTGGAAATCCTCTTCCCGCGTGGCTTCCTTGTGGAAGGGGTGGGTCCAGTCTCCCTTGAAATAGATGGCGTTGGTCAGCACCAGCCGGGTGAGGTCGGTGATCGTCCCGCGAGGGAGTAGGTCTTTGATCTTCTCCTGGGTCCGAGCCTCAACCCACTCGTTGATAACCGCGCGAGCGTGCTCGGGGTCATGGGCGAAGTCGACCAGGGCAAGCTCGGCCTGGTAGGATTCGCGGGTGACTGCCAGGAAATCCGGCAGAATGTGAAACCCAGCCTGGCCCCAAAGCCGGTTGGCCACGCTCAGTTGGTAGCCGGGTTTCTCGTGCTCGGGTTTCCAGCTCTTGAGCAACGCCGCGAACGCCTCGGGGAGCTTCTCCTGGGGACCAGGAACGTGCAAGACCTGCTCCATCTGCTGG
>JBMFUH010000526.1:0-5361 GCA_049966735.1 Isosphaeraceae bacterium | reverse complement strand
ATACGCGCCCGGGGAGCGCTGCTCGACGCGCGACCTGCCCCTGGATCTGTACCGGGCGCTTGCACCCCGGGGGATCAAGCTCTTGCTCTACCTGCCTTGCCAGACGCCCAATCGCGACCGTCGGGCCCAGCGCGGATTTGGAATCCGCCAGGGGGAGGGTGACCAACCGCTCGACGTCGCGTTCGCGACGAAATGGGCGCAGGTCGTCCAGGAATGGGCCGACCGCTACGGCGACAAGGTCTCGGGCTGGTGGTTCGACGGCGGCTATGCACATATTAAATTTGACAATACGATTGCCAGGATTTATGCGGATGCGGTCAGGCACGGAAATCCCCGGGCCATCGTCACCTTCAATCCGGGCGTCAAACTGATCCGCTGGACGAACTCCGAGGATTACACGGCGGGAGAACTGAACGACCCGTTCGAGGTTGTTCCGACCTCGCGCTGGGTTGCTGGTTCGCAATGGCACGCGCTCACGTTCCTGGGCTCAAGCTGGTCCTCGCGGGACACTCGGTTCCCCACGGAGAAGTGGGCTCGCTGGGTCAGTCAGGTCGCGGCCCACGATGGTGTGATCACGCTCGACATGGGGCCGAACTGGGACCCCGCGAGCGGGCCCATCGGGTCCCTGGCTCCAGGCCAGATGGTCCAGGTCAGGGCGATCAAGAGCGCATTGGGCAGATGAAATATTTATCGATTAGTCCGTTCAGAACAAATGGTCTTGAGCGTTGATTCCTCGTTCCTGGCGGCACGGTCTTCGTCACTCCATGAAACCAAGACGGTCAAGCTCATGGCGGATCAGTTCGAGGTTCCAGATATCGACGCGATCGACTCTGGGTTCGGGCCCTCGCATTGTGCTCGCCAGTCGGTGGCCCCGGGGATGAAAGGCCAGGTTTGTGACGATCATGCCTTGCTGGCCGGGAAGCCGGAGCGACAAACGGGGGAATGCAGGGTTGGCAACGGACCAGAGGAGAATCTCACCTTGGGGTGACGCGACCGCCAGGCATCGGCCGTCAGGGGAGAAGGTCATGACAAAAACGCCTCGCGTCTCCTTGTCCGCGGGTGGGATCCGACCGACAACCTTGAGACGGTTGGTGTCAAGCAGCGTGACGTTCCCGTTGCGGTCGCCCAGCGCCAGCAGGGAGCCATCGGGCGAGAGCGTCAGGCTCACGAGCTCGCCGTCCTCGGTGAGAGGCTCCGTGGTCTCGACCCGCTTCGACTTGATGGGTCTGTCGAGATCGGTGGAGTCAACGTCAAGAACGACGAGACGGGAGAGCCTTTCCCTTTCAGCGACCCCAAGCAAGTAATAGATCCGGTCTCCCCGGGGGGAGATCTGAAGCGCGGAGATGTTCCGGAACTGTCCGTTGTGGGAAGGACCAGCCTGGTGTCCTCTCGGTTCGGTCTTCAAGAGGGAGCGGCCTTCTCCTTTGGTGGTTGTGCCGGATAAAGGCGAAAAGGAGTGCGAGGGCGCTTCCACCTGAATTCGAGGAAGTGGAACGAATCGCGGCAGTTGATCTGGTTGATCGGTCTTCCAGAGAAAGATCTCTGAAGACCGGCCCAGCGCCAGGTGGCGCCCGTCTGTCGAGCGGGCGAGCAAGGGCGACGGTTGCCCCATGCCCGTGAGGATCGATGGCGGGGGTAGCGGCACGAGCGAAGGAGGCGAGCACGGGTCGGCAGAATTCCGCCAGATCCGGAGTTCCTGGCCATCGTAGGCGATGACCCGGCCAAGTCGATCGATCGCGACGTGGTTTCGCCGATACCGTTCGCGTTCCCGCTCGGCAGGGTGAACGGTCGCCTCCCGCGGAGGAGTGGAAGTCGTGGCCGTTCTCGTGCAACGGTTGCCGCCCTCGTGATAGAACCAGACGTCGCCACTGTCGATGCCAATCGCCAGGCAACCGCCCGCGCTGAATCCCAACGAGGTTGGGCGGGACTCGAAGCCGCCGAGCTGCGTGCGCGCGGGCGAGTCGGAAACCCGCCAGACCGACGTCGATTTCATCCGTTCGCCCACGGCGAAGGTCCGGCCGTCTGGCGCGAAGGCAAGGTCCGTGACCCAGTCGGTCGCGGGAAGCACGGCGAGCACTTTGTGCGAGACCGTGTCCCAGAGTTCCACGTGATTGAATCCAGCCGTTGCCAGCAGCGTTCCCTGTGCGTTGAACCGCATGAGCCAGGGCACGCCCCGGGCAGAGGAAAGGCTGGTCAAGAACGTCTTGGATTCCCGGTCCCAGAGCTGGATCGTGTTGCCCGCGGCCGTGGCCATGAGATTGTTGGCGCCCAGTGCCAGCGAGCTGAGCATCTCCGACTGGGTGTCGATTTCCGGGAGTGCTTTTCCGTCTAAAGTTGAATAAAGGCCCACGGTGTACGTTGTCGCCTTGTTGGACGCAATGGCCACCGTCTTGCCGTCCGGACTGAAGGCGGCCAGCACGGGAGGAGACCAGGGCAGGCGCCTGGGTTCGATATTGATGTGGTCGAGCGTTGCGATGGGCTGATCCAGCCTCTTGAGGTCCCAGAGCAGCACCTCGATCACGTTGTCGACGGGTAGAGAGCCGCCCGGTGGTCGCGTGCCGCCTGGCGATTGACCTTTGAGATCAGAGATTCCCTCGATCGTGAGCAGGCGGTCGCCGGTCTCGCTGGCCATCACGGTGAACACGATTCGCCCTGGGCGCTCCAGGTCGCGGAGCAAGGAGCCGGTGTGCACGTCGTACAACTGCACCCCGTCATCGTCAGCGTGGGGCCGGACGACGGCCAGGACTTGCCCGGCCAAGGCGAGGCTCGGACCCCAGAAGCGTCGCATCCGGCCGGGGAACGGAGCGTTGCGACCGCTGGAGTTCTGCCTCGATCTAGGTCCTGGCTGCCTGCCGTGACCGCCCGACCGCGGCCGCTCGCCGCTCGCCGCTGATCGCGACGCATCGGCTGTCTGAGCGGATTCAACGAACTGGTCCCGCATTTCGCCCAGGGCGATGGTCCCGAGTTTCTGGCGCGGGTCGACGCTCCAGAGCGTGACCTCTGCGCAGTCGTTGGACAGCGCGGCCAGCAGCGATCCAGCGCGATCGAACTCGATGTTCCGGGTGGGGCCGGTGGCAAACTCCGGTTGGGTCTCGACATCACGGAGGACCAGAAACTCCAGCGCCTCATCGCGCAGCCGGGCGGGAGTCAAGGCCGGGTCCTGATCGAGTTCAACGGCTTTCTCCGGGTCAGCCACCTTGCGCAGCAGGTCCAGCCCCTTCGCTCGGCGGTTAGGCAAGTCGGACATCAGCAGGTTCGAGGCATTGGCTGAGAGCGCCCACCGGGCCGCGGCCCGGGCTCTGTCGGCCTCTGCCTCCTTGTCCAAGAGCGCACTTTCTCTGGCCTTGGTGGCAATTCTCGCGTCTTTGAGCGCATCATAAATACGAACATACGAATATGTCGCGATTGCCAGCACCGTGGCGCTGGCGACCGCGGTGACCGTGGTGATTCCCGGATGGCGGTGGGCGACCCGCCAGAACCGGCCGATCGGGCTGATCCGGCGGGCTCGAACCGGCTCGTGGTTGAGAAACCGGGCGAGGTCTTCGGCCAGCGCCGTCGCCGTGGCGTAGCGGTCGGCCGGCCGCTTGGCCAGCGACTTGAGGACGATGGTTTCCAGGTCACGAGGAACGCGCCGGTTGAGGACTCGTGGATGTACGGGATCGCGGCCACTAATCTGGTCGAGCAGCTCCGCGGCGCTGGTGCCGTCGAAGGGGGGGCGCAACGTGAGCATCTCGTAAAGCGTTGCTCCCAGGCTATAAACATCGGTTCGGCCATCGATGGACCCCGACTTGGTCTGCTCAGGGCTCATGTACCGAGGGGTGCCCAGGAGACTGTCGTGATGAGTCAACCCGGGATCGGCGAGCCGCCGCGCCAGGCCAAAGTCAGTGACCCAGATGCAGCCGGACGCGTCGATGAGCAGATTGGACGGCTTGACGTCACGATGAATGACTCCGTGGTGATGGGCGTGGGCGAGGGCTTCCGCGGCCTGGAGCCCGACCTCGGCGACCCACCGGAAATAGGCCGAGCCGCGCGGCGGATCGAATGGCGGCGTCGTTTCGTCTTCATGCGCGATGGGGGACGAGCCGAGTTGAGGCGGTTCGGCCGCAAGTTCGCCGAGCTCGCCGAAACCGCGCGAGGGACCGCTGGGCTGGCTCCGGCTGGACCACGACGCCGTCGAGTCGTTGCTGGTCAAGACCGAGCGCAGGACCCCGCGCGCGGGGACCGGCTGGGTGTGCCAGGCCTCGGGGCCCTCCGACTGGTCGAGGTTGGGACGGCAATGGTCGTTCAGCTCGGCAAGTTCAGAAGCTGGACGGACGGAGTTGACGGCGACATCGTCCGCGCCGGAAATGGGGACCGCCACGCGGATATGCCGGGGACGGTGCCAGGGCAAGTTGGCCGAGACCTTGACCCAGAGCCGGCTGAACCGCGAGCCGGCCAGTGGGTTTGAATCTGGTTCGGAGTCGTCGGCAAGTAGACCTTTCTTGGCAAGAACGCTCGACCCGGCAGCCTGGGCCGGGCGCGTGCGGCGGAGGAAGCGCACGACGCGATCGAGCCCGCTCCCTTCGATCCGCTGCATGGCGTAGTAGCAGAGTCCCCCGGCTTGTCCGACGTCGAAGACCGGCACGATATGGGTGTGATGCAGCCCGGCCGCCGTCCGCGCCTCGTTGAGAAAGCGCCGGCGCGCCGAGGAATCAGGGGCGGCGTGGGTGCCCAGCACCTTGAGCGCCACAGGCCGGTCGAGGCTCACGTGAACTGCCTCGTAGACGGTTCCCATCCCGCCCCGTCCCAGTTGGCGGACGATGCGGTAGCCAGCGATCTTCCTGCCCGTTTCCAGGTTGCGGGCCAGGCCCCCCGATCCGAACGACCCGGATGATTGACCCACCAGACCGTGAACCAGTTCCAGGCCCTGCAAGGCCGAGAGAATATCGTCAGTGAGATCGGGATAGCGGAGGGCGAACGCCTCCGGTTCCGGTGCGGCGCCTTGCTCGACGAGGGCGAGGTACGTCTCGATCACTTCTCCGAGACGATCGTCGTTGTCGCTGGACGAGACGTCGGGTTCGTCACTGTGAGGAAGCATCATTATACCTCAATGAACCGCCGGGGGGACCCTCGAGCGATCGTTTCAGACGTTTGAGCCCGCGCGCCCAGATGCCCCGCACGGATTTGCGGGAAAGCCCGACACGCTCGCCGATCGCCTCGAACGAGAGATTCTCGGCGTGGTACAGCCAGAGGACGTCGGCTTCGGTATCGGGCAGGGCATGGAGGGCATCAGCGAGTAGAACGATCAGTTCACGGCGGCTAGCGACCTCACTGGGACTGGTCTGGCTCAATGCCAGCATGTCCAGGAGTCGGCCCCCCCCC
>JBMFUH010000525.1:0-5367 GCA_049966735.1 Isosphaeraceae bacterium | reverse complement strand
CCTCCACCTTGGCGTCGTCCCCGTCAAAGAGCGCCAGGAAGCTGGCCTGGGTGCCTGTCGTCCCCTTGACTCCCAGGAAGCGGAGGTTGGCCAGCCGGTGCTCCACTTCGCCCAGATCGAGAATCAGATCCTGACACCAGAGCGTGGCCCGTTTGCCTACCGTCACAAGCTGTGCAGGCTGGAAGTGCGTGTAGCCCAGGCAGGGAAGCTCTTTCCACGTTTCGGCGAACGTGGCGAGTGCATCAATGGTATTCACGAGCTGATCGCGCACCCGCTCTAGCCCCTCGCGGAGGAGGATCAAGTCGGTGTTGTCCGTCACATAGCAACTGGTTGCCCCCAGGTGGATGATGGGCCGGGCTACCGGCGCCGCGTCGCCGAGCGCATGGATATGAGCCATCACATCATGGCGAAACCGCCGCTCATAGGCGTCGGCGGCCGCGAAGTCGATCGTCTCGACCTGGGCGCGCAAGGCGTCAATCTGCTCCTCAGTGATGGCAAGCCCCAGCGCGCGCTCGGCCTCGGCCAGCGCGACCCAGAGCCGCCGCCAGGTGGAATGCTTGACCTGCGGGGACCAGAGCCGGGCCATTTGCCGGCTGGCGTAACGGCTGATCAAGGGGTTGTCGTAGACGTCGTGAACACTCATCGGGAGACTCATTTGATGGAAACCGGGGATTGAAGATTGCAGATTCGAGATTCCAGACGGCGGTCTGTAATGGCAGATGGTAGATGGCAAATGGCAGATGGCGTAGGAGGTTGGGCTACGTCATTTTTCATTTGCCATTTGTCATCTGGCATTTGCCATGGATCGCATGGCAATTGGTCATGGGCAGACGGCGAGACCGGCCGCGGCAAGCAGATTGCCGGATCTGGGGGCTGGGGATGCTCAGATTCCTCCCAGGGCATGAGCGCGGCTGACTCGCGTGATGGCGAGGTAAAAGGCAGCGGTGCGCATCGAGATCTTGAGCCGCCCGGCCAGTTCGTACATCTCGTGGAAGGCCGTGACGAGCCGTTTCTCCTCCTCCCGCTGGATTTGCTCGAGTGGCCAGCGGAAATTCTGGAGGTTCTGGACCCATTCGAAGTAGCTGACAATGACGCCCCCCGCGTTGGCCAGGATATCGGGAACAACGGGAATGCCGCGCTGGGCGAAGACCTCGTCGGCCTCCGGCCAGGTCGGGCTGTTGGCGGCCTCGATGATCAGCTTGGCCTGGATCGCCCGGGCCTTTTCGCGGTCGAAGATTCCCCCCAGCGCGGCGGGAATCAGCACGTCGACTGGCAGGTTGAGGAGCTGGTCGTTGGTCGTGGTTTCTCCCCCCTTGAATCCGACCACCTTGCGCATCACGGCCACGTGTCGATCCAGTTCGGCGATGTCCAGCCCCGACGGATTCATCACGCCACCATAGGCGTCGGAGACAGCAACGATCTTGGCCCCTTGCCGCCAGAGGCAGCGAGCGGTGTGGCTTCCCACGTTGCCGAAGCCCTGGATGGCGAAGGTCGAGTCCGCGATCGACCGGTCCAGCCGCGACAGGATCTCCCGCGCGATGATGGCAACACCATAGCCTGTGGCTGCTTCACGTCCTTCCGAGCCATGCAACTCCACCGGCTTGCCGGTCACGCATGCGGGGTTGAATCCCTCGAACTTGCCGTATTCGTTCATGATCCATGCCATCACCTGCGCGTCGGTTCCCATGTCGGGGGCGGGAATGTCCTTGACCGGTCCGATCATGTCATGGATCTTCTCGATGAACCGCCGGGTCAGCCGCTCCAGCTCGCCGCGTGAGAGCTTGGTGGGGTCACAGTTGATGCCCCCCTTGGCACCGCCGAAAGGCAGGTCGACAAGCGCGGTCTTCCAGGTCATGAGGCTGGCCAGCGACCTGGCCTCGTCCTGATCGATCAGGGGATGGTAGCGCAACCCCCCCTTGAAAGGACCGCGCGCGTCGTCATGCTGCACCCGATAGCCGATGAAATTGCCGATCTGCCCCGAATCAAGTTCGATGACGACCTCCACCCGGACCTCGCGCTCGGGCGTGATCAGCAGTGTTCGTATGTTCTCGGACAGATCCAGCAGCTTTGCCGCCTGGTCAAAATAGTGGCTCGTGGCCTCGAAGGCTTGCATCGCGACGTCGATCCCAGGATAACGGAGCAAAGGGAACTCGAGACAGCGGGTACGACCCCGTCCCGATCCTAACGGACTGTCCCACCCTCTCGCAATGGTCCATGCGGCCGCGTTGCTCCTCCCCGACGCAAGAAATGCAATCCATCCTCCATAACCTGATACCAAGGCCGAAAGAGGCATTGATACATGGAAACCTGGCGACTTGCGGAGATCAATTACGGTCACGTGAAGGCAGAGCCCCCCTACGAGGTCGCGGTGCTGCCACTGGGAGCGACTGAACCGCACAACCTGCACCTTCCCTACGGGACCGATACCTTCCAGGTCGAGGTGGTCGCGTCCGGCGCCTGCCGGCTGGCCAGCGAGCGGGGAGCGCGCGTGCTCTTGCTGCCGGCCATTCCTTACGGCACCGAGACCAACCAGATGAAGTTTCCCCTGGCCATGAACCTCAATCCCACGACGCTCGGCCGGGTCATCACCGATCTCGTCGAATCGCTCGAGACGCACGGCATTCGCAAGGTCTTGCTCTTAAACGGCCACGGCGGCAACGACCTGAAATGGCTGCTCCGCGAGTTGCACCGAACCACATTGGTACACCTGTTCCTCTGCAACTGGTACAAGGTGGCGGCCGACGGCTACGATACCATATTCGAGAAAAAGGATGATCATGCCGGAGAAATGGAAACGAGCATGGGGCTGGCACATTTTCCCGAGCTGGTGGCACTCGATCAGGCGGATGCCGGGGCGGTGCGGTCCAGTCGCTTCACCGCTGTCAAGCAAGGCTGGGTCGAGATCACCCGCTCCTGGCACCTCCTGACCACCAACTCGGGTTCGGGCGACCCCCGCGCGGCCACGGCAGCCAAGGGTCATGCCCTTACCCAGCGGATGACCGAGCGGATCGCGGCCTTCCTGGTGGAGCTTGCCGCCAGCCCACTCGACGCGTCATTTCCCTTCACGCCGGAAGCTTGAGCCAGAGGGCCGGATCGCCCCACCGATTCGCCCGATCCAGCCGGGGTGGATAGCCGATGAGATGTACACAGATGTCCGCTCAGCGACTGATTCTCTGGAGCCTGGCCCTGGCGATTTTGAGCTGGGGGATCTGGGGCTGTTCCCGAGCTGACAACCAGCATACGAATGTTCAGAAGAACCCGCCGGACCTGGGCACCACACCCATCTCAGGATCAGCGCCGGCGACCGCCAATCGCGACGTCGTGGAGTACAAGCTGGTGGGTGAGGTCAAGAAGGTCGACAAGGAGGCCCGGGAGGTGACCATCCATCACCAGGCCATTCCCGGCTTCATGGAGGCCATGACCATGCCCTTTCACCTCGAGGACGCGGCGGTGCTCGACGATCTCCGGCAGGGGGACGAGGTCGAGGGCAAGCTGCGCGTGGAACGGGAAAAGGGCGAGGTCACGGACTACCGCCTCCACGACCTGACCGTGACCAAGCCTGCCCTGGCCGCGCCCCTCGTGCTTGACCTCTCGGGGGGGACGCCCAAGCTGGTCACCCGCCCCAGGCGGCTGGAACCCGGCGAACTGGTTGCCGATTTCACGCTGACCGGGCAAGATGGCCAGACCTTCAAGCTCTCCGACTTGCGCGGTCATGTCGTGGTTCTCACATTCATCTATACGCGTTGCCCCTTGCCCGATTTCTGCCCTTACATGGACCGCAAATTCGCCGATCTGGCCAATACGCTGGCCGCCTTCCCCCGCCGGGCCGAGGCCGTCCGTCTGCTCTCCATCTCGTTTGACCCCGACCACGACACGCCCGAGATCTTGCGCAAACACGCCCAGACTCGCGGCGCCTCGCCTCCTCTCTGGAGGTTCGCCGTCGCCAGCCACGACCAGCTTGGCCGCATCGCCCCCCAACTCGGACTGATCTACGGCCCCACCAAGGACCAGATCATCCATAACTTGTGCACGGCCGTGATCGATCAGCAAGGCAAGCTGGTGAGGCTTGAAGTGGGAACCCAGAGTAACAAATGGTCATCTGCCGACCTGCTCAAGACGGTGTACTCCTTGATTTCCCCCGTGCATAGATGACCACGGAAGCGGCTCGTCGAGCGCGGACATCGCCCGGTCGTTTCGCTAACACCCCACGCTTCAAGTACTTATGGATCTTGATCAGCCCAAGACGGGCTCATCTCCGAATGCGTTCGTGGCACTCGATCCAACAAATTGACGAATCTAAGAGTTTAAAGATTGCAAATCGTGGTTGACATTTTCTTAGAGTAGCTTTAAGATGTTGACAACCACCCACGTTGAGATAAGTTCGCGCAAGATCGTGATCCTTTCGTAGCTGGGTCAGTCATGCGAATTTCTCGACCATGGAATGCAACCATCGATGGGCTGATCGGCTTGGTACGAACCATCCGGAGTCGTTCGCATCAGCATCCTGGCATCAGGGCCCCGGAAAACGAGGCCCGCGGCGCGCGATCGAGTCTCTCGGACGCCAAAGGTGGAATCAGGTAGACAACGGTGGTAATATATGGCAAAGTGTTCAGCTTAGAGGAGTGTTGTCTCATGGCAGTAGCAAAGACCAGTCCGCGAGCGGCAGTCGCGACGAAGTCGGCTCCCACCAAGACCAAGATCGGCAAAGGGAGCGATCAACGGTTCCAGCAGGCGAAGAAAGCGTCGATCTTGCTCAAGCATGTGAGCGATCCCACCCGGCTGCAGGTGATCCTGATCCTGGCCGAGGGCGAGCGCCACGTCGGCGCCCTGTGCGCCCAACTGAGCCAGAGCCAGCCCGCGGTGAGCCATCACCTGGCCCTCCTGCGTCACGGCGGCGTCATCGCCCCCCGACGCCAGGGCAAGAACAATTTCTACAGCCTGACCGAGACCGGAACGGACCTCGCACGTGTGGTCAAGAACCTTATCGGTTAGTGATCCACACTTCGTCGCTCTTGATACGACCACGCATACTTGGGCTCTGTTCCTAATTAAAAATTCCCCGGTTTACCCATCTGCCAATCGCGAGGGACTGACTCCGCTTGCGGAACAGTCCCTTTTTTCATCAAAGTCGTGCTGCGCCGCTCGTTCTCGTGAACCTGACGCCGAGGATTGATCAGGAGATTGCACGGGCCACGATTCAGGGCAAAACGCGCTGACCCAGCGCCGTGTTCAAGGACAGCATGCTCCGCCGATGCCGCGCCGCCGTGTCCAGGTACGCCTTCACGTTGTCGTTGTGGCTCTTCTGTGCTTGCAGGAACGGGACAACGTTGGTTTCGCCTCCCTGAAAGAGCTGAAGCCGGTCATCGA
>JBMFUH010000524.1:0-5382 GCA_049966735.1 Isosphaeraceae bacterium | reverse complement strand
GCCTGGTCGCCGAGGGCTTTCCCTGGCGGTCGGGGGACAGCGTCGTGGTTCCGGCCGAGGAGTATCCCTCGAACATCTACCCCTGGATGAACCTCGCCAGCCGGGGCGTCTCGCCGCGGCTGGTACCCAGCCGGGAGGGGCGGATCTGGCCCGAGGACCTGACCGCGGCGATGGACGGGACAACTCGGCTGCTGGCCGTCAGCCACGTCGAGTTCGCCTCGGGCTTCCGCAACGATCTCGACCTGCTCTGCGAGCTGTGTCACGCCCGGGGAATCGCGATCCTGGTCGACGCCATCCAGGGGCTGGGGCCTCTCTCGATCGACGTGCGCCGGACGCCCATCGACTTCCTGGCCGCGGACGGCCACAAGTGGCTCTTGGGTCCCGAGGGGGCCGGCCTGCTCTATGTCCGGAAGGACTGGATCGACCGGTTGCGGCCGCTCCTGGTGGGCTGGCACAGCGTCGTGGGCTCGTACAATTCGCCGGAGGTCGAGCTGCGCTACAAGCCCTCGGCCCAGCGTTGGGAGGGAGGGTCGTTCAACATGCCCGGACTTCAGGCACTCTCGGCGAGTCTCGAGCTGCTCCTGGAGATTGGCCCAGAGCGCGTCTCGGCGCGGATCCTCGATCGGGCGGCCGCGGTTCGCGAAGCCGCCGCGCGGGCCGGCTGGAAGGTGGCGGGCTCGACGCGGCCGGCGGACCTGTCGGGAATCGTGGCTCTGGAACACGACGACGTGCCCGCCCACGACGCGGCCGAGTTGCTCCGCCGGCAAGGCGTGGCCGTCTGCGCGCGGCGGGGCAAGCTGCGGATCAGCCCGCACATGTACAACGACGACGACGACATCGACCGCCTGCGGATCGCTCTTCTGGCCTGCCGGAGCGGGTCTTGAAGCCAGAGATACGCCCCCCGGTCCCCAAGGGACATCCCCATGAGCCAGAGCTCGCCTGATGCCTATCGCGCGGCGGTGTTCGCCGGCACGTTCGACCCGATCACGCTGGGGCATCTCGACGTGATTCGCCGCGGCTGCCTGCTCTTCGACCGCCTGGTCGTCGGCATTGGCATCCACCCCACCAAGACCTCTCTCTTCAGCGTCGAGGAGCGCGTCGAGCTGACTCGGCTGGTCGTGCGGCCGTACGCCAACGTGGTGGTGGACGCGTTCGACGAGCTGACGGTGCAGTACGTGCGGAGAATCGGCGCCAGGGTCATCCTCCGCGGTCTGCGAACGTTGACCGACATGGAGTACGAGTTCGGCATGACCCTGACCAACCACCGGCTCGATCCCGAGGTCGAGACGGTCTTTCTGATGGCCGACGGCGAGTACTCCCATATCTCGAGTTCGCTTATCAAGCAGGTGGGCAAGTTTGGCGGTCCCAAGGCCCTGGAGCGGTTCGTGCCGGCGGAGGCGATCGGGCCGATCATGACCAAGCTCCGCGCGGAGGACAGGCCCGACCTAGGGCAGTGGTGAGCCGTGCCGCGCTGGCCCGTGAGAAATTCGGACGGGCCGGAATTCGAGTCAGCTCCAGTTCTTGGGAATGAACAGGTCGCGGGACCATTGCCGCAGGCCCAGTCCGCGGGAGCGGAGGGCTTCGTGCAATGTCTTGAGGGCCTTCCACGAGCGGTCGAAGCTGGAATAGGTGAGCCAGCCGGCGAAGTCGAGGTCGCCGACGTGGCAGCGTGAGGTGATCACGCGGGAGCAGACGACCATGTGGTCGAAGATGTCGGTGAGGTTGGCGACGATGGCTGCGGCGTCCTTGTCGGAGACGGCCCCGAGGGTCTGCCCCTGGTCGGGCCAGGTCAGGTTCAGACTGCAACTGAGGAATCGCTCCTCGTCGGGCTGTTGCTGGGCGAGGTAGAGGTAGGCGGCGTCGTCCCAGAGGTAACGCACGCAGAGATGCTCCACGGCGACGAGTCGGGCGGCGGGGATGTCGGCGTCGCGAATGCCGCCCCGCAAGGATTCCGGGCTCGGCTCGGCTCGGCGGGTTTCCCGCGGTCCGCCGGACGCCGGCCTGGCTCGCTCCGACTCGGCGCCGGTGGCCTTCATGACCCGGGCCGTGCTGAGCACCTCGTACGACCGCACCAGCACCCGGAAGGCCCATTCCTCGCCGCCGGCGTCGGGATGGAGGACCTTGCTCTTCCACCTGTAGGCGTCGCGGATCTCCGCCAGGGTGGCCTCGGCCGGGACGCCCAGAACGACGTGCGGGTCGATGTCGAAGCTGAAGGAAGACAAGGCGGTATGCCCTTTCGCGGTGGAGCGTGCCGGAGGGAGCGGACCTATAGTCCATCATGGGACGCAGGCGGCGGATCGTCAAATCCCAGGCGGACGCGGGCAGCAGGGGGACGCCACGGTGATCGGTCACTCCCCCTCGGTCATCCGGCCATTGGAGAGCCGGCCGCGCAGATAGGCGGCGCGGGCCACGTTCCGCTCCTCGACGCCCAGTTCGGCGCCGCGGATCTTCTGGAGAAACGCCGGCTGGGTCTGGATGAACAGCTCGTTGACCGTGGCGATCGACAGGTCGTCGATCAGGCCCAGGTTGATGCCCATCCGGACGCTCGAGAGCAGAAGCATGGTCTCTTCGCTGGAGATCGTCTGGGCCGTTTTGAGCACGCCGTAGGCCCGGCTCACCTGGTCGTGGAGGTGCTGCCGGCGCTCGGTGACCAGGGCCTGCCTGGCCTGGCGCTCGTACTGGAGCACCTGGGGAACCACGTCGGTGAGGATGCGGATCAGCTCCTGCTCGCTCTTGCCCAGGGTCTGCTGGTTGGAGATCTGGTAGAAGTCGCCAAACGCCTGGCTCCCCTCGCCGTAGAGTCCGCGGACGGCCAGGTTGATCTTCTGGAGGGCCCGGAAGACCTTGTCGATCTGCTTGGTCTGGACCAAGCCGGGGAGGTGGAGCATCACGCCGACGCGGATGCCCGTCCCCACGTTGGTCGGGCAGGCGGTCAGGTAGCCCAACGAAGAGCTGTAGGCGAAGGCGAGGTTCTCCTCGAGCTGATCGTCCAGCGTGTTGATGTCGTCCCAGACCTCGTGGAGTCGGAAACCGGAGAGCATGTACTGGATGCGCAGGTGGTCTTCCTCGTTGACCATGATCGCCACGTTTTCCTGGGGACTGATGGCGACTCCCCGCGGCCCTTCGCTGCCCGACAGCTCGCGGGAGATGATCTGCCGCTCGACCAGGAACTGGCGATCGAGCGGGGAAAGCGCGTTGACGTCGAAGTAGGTCATCTCCAGGTGCGCCGAGTCGATCGCCGACCGCGCGTGCGACTCGATCTCGGCCTTCTCGGAGCGGCTTCCCCGGTTGGTGAAGGGGAAATCGGCCAGGTTGCGGGCCAGGCGGATGCGCGAGCACATCACGATATCGCTCTCGGGACCGGTCCCGCGCAGCCATTCACCCGAGGTTCTCGTCAGGTCGTCCAGGGTCATTCGTGGGTATCCTTGAGGCGAAGCTGGTCTCGGATCCGCGCGGCCTGTTCATAGTCCTCGCGGGCCACGGCCTCCCGCAACCGCGAACGGAGGCGGAGCCGTTCCTTGGTTCCCGGGCGGTGGCGCGCCCCCTTGCCCACGTGCCGCGAGGCACCGTGAATCCGGAGAATCACGGGGAGCAGGCCCTTGCCGAAGACCCGGTAGTCCTGGGGGCAGCCCAGCCGCCCTCCCGCGCGAAACTCCATGTACTTGATGCCGCAATCGGGGCAGGACAGCTCGGCCAGCTCACCGACCAGCTCTCCCACGTGGGCCAGGATCAGGCTCTGGACCACCGCGTCCAAGGCCAGGTTGGGCGGAGTCTCGGGCAACGCGAGCCCGGCCTTCCTGGCGCAGTCGAGGCAGAGATGCAGCTCGCGCCGTTTGCCGCCGACTCGCTCGGTCAGATGAACCGAGGCTTCGTTCTTGCAGCGCTGGCAGATCATGAGTAACCGACCTCGGGGCAAGGGCCATGGGAACCAGGAGGAAAGACTGATTCTGCCCTCACCGTGTCTGATCCTGCTCGATGGACTTGATCTCGTCACGCAGCCGCGCGGCGGCCTCGTAGTCTTCGGCGGCCACCGCCCGCTTCAGCTCGTTGCGAAGCTGGATCAGGGTCGTCTGCTGCTGCGTGTTCCGCGGCGCCCGCCTGGGAACCTTGCCCGAATGCCGGGTTTCTCCGTGAATGCTCTCGAGCAAGGGCATGATCTCGTCGCGGAAGACCTCGTAATCGTAGGGGCACCCCAGCCGCCCCGAGTTGCGAAACTCGAGGAAGGTGATCTGGCAAACCGGGCAGACCTGCTTGTCGGCGGCCGACTCGCGAAACCCCGGGGCGCTGGCCGCCAGCTTCTTGGCGAATTCGCTGATCGCGGGAGCCTCTGGCACCTCCTCCGGAGGCGCCAGGTGCTGCCGCGCGTGCTCGTCACAAAAGTGGTACTCGCGGTGCCGGCCTTTTTCAATGATGTCGGTAATGTGAAACGTGGCTGGCTTCGCACATTTTTGGCATTTCATGGTGTCGCTCCGCCAGACCGCCAGCGGCCTGGCGACCGTGGCTGTTCTCCCCCTCGCACTCTGCTCCCGCCCGATCCGGGAAACACGCCTCTCTTTCCGCCGAGGCAGAGACGCAAGTCACAATCTTAATTGTAATTCCCTCCCCAGGGGTGTCAAGAAATCGGCATGGATCGGGCAGAGGTGGCGCCCAGGCGAGGGAACAACGAAGCGGTTCCCGGCTCCTGCCGTTCGGCGCGGGCCTCTGACCCCGCCGATTGAGATATCGTCGGTTAAGCGCCGGGACGCACGCCGGTCGCGAACTCGTGGAACAACTCGTCTCTCAGTCTCTGCATCACGGCCACGAACGTCTCCCGCTCGTGTTCGGTCCGCAAAAACGCGCTGGCTCGCTCGATGAACTGCCCGACGGGACGCCAAGCCTCGCTCAGCGGAACCCCCGCGGCCCTGGCGTTGCGCGCCAGCGCCTGACAGTTCCTGATCAGCGTCTGTTCCCGCCGCCGGGTCATCCCGGGCAGTTCGGTGACGAACACTCGAGACCTCATGAACTCGACCTGCCTGATCACCGTCATCGCAATCTCTCCGCCGCGGCCTGTCATGGCCGCCAAGGCTGCCGCACGTCGGCAAGGGCACTCGTCACGCGCCCGACGCGTGCGATCCGTGCGGGATGGGGGTGGCTGGTGATCAGCCCGATAGTTCCCAGGGTTGCAGGCAACTTCCGCTCTCCGGCCGTCGCGATGGAAACGCTCTGACCGGGAGGGACTGCGTCAACGAGCGCGACCTTCAGAAGACATGTGGGAAGGCAAGGTCAACGCGCATATCGTATCGACTTTACGGGCCGGCGTCCATCGAGATTTCTCGAGCATCCTCGACCGGGGTGTAAGACGCGGTTCGCGCCGGCCGAGGCTGGTGGTAGCATGTCAAGCCG
>JBMFUH010000523.1:3930-5386 GCA_049966735.1 Isosphaeraceae bacterium | reverse complement strand
CTAGGCCAGCCCTGGACGTTCCCCCTGCGCGACCCGGGCTACCAGGCTGAGGTCGAGCGCTACGAGGTGAGACGCCCGGACGCGAAAACCGTCGACGTCGTCTCCTTTCGCAAGGGAGGGGTTACCGAGGCGACCAAGGCGTCCCTGGATTGGGACTGGCACGTCGTCGAATACCATATTCATGACCCCCAAGGCGGTGATGCGTCCGGAACGTTCCTCTGGGATAAGGACCGGCAGGGGAGGATCTTCCTGCGGGAGAGGATGGCGAAGATGCCGCCCCAGCGGGGAACCAGGGTTTACGAGAAGTTGCGAGTCAAGAGTTTCGATCCCGACTACCAGCCTCCCAAGTCGCTGTTTCTGTCGAGGATCAAGCCGGCGCCCGGGACGACGGTGGACGATGAGATCGCCCACAAGCGCTACCGTGTTGGCGACGCCCCAGTTGAGACCATGGGGAAACGATTGAACGAACTGATCGAACTGATGAAGTACGAGGGTTTTGCTCGTCCGCGTTAGCCTTGAACAACCATCCGGGAGAATCTGTCGTGTGCCTGCTCCGAAGGTGTGGCGGCCTCCTGTTCGTCTTGTGCGTGCTGGCCCAGCTCGCAAATGCCCAGGCGCCGAGCAAGAAGCCAAATCTCAAGTGCGGCGCCTATTGCCTTTACGTGGCCTTGCGGGCGCTGGACGTTGACGTTCCGAATTACGACGCCCTGGAGAAAGAACTCGGCTTGCCGGGCCGGCTGGGCTACTCCATGTCGGACCTCGCGCGTGTGGCTGAACTGCATGGCGCGCACGTCAAAGGGATGGAGACTCACCTGGAAGATCTCGCCAGCCGCAGGCAGCGTCTGGCGTACATCTGCCTTTCGAGCACCGGGCACTTCGTTTGCCTGTATAACGTGGATGGCGCGCTCGTCCACCTGGTCGATCCACCCGAGGTTCTGTCGGTCCCCGTTGATACGTTCAAGCAGCAGTGGACCGGCAAGGTCCTACTCATTTCCGACAGCCCGATACGCGAGTCCGCTTCGATCGTTCCCCATGGACCGTGGGCGTGGGGTCTCCTGATCGCAACAATCGCCACGGCATGTCTCCTGGTCGTCCTTCTGAAGCGAAGTACTCGAATCAATCGCCTAACCGCGCCAATACTCGTGATCCTGTCTATCTTCATCGCGCAGGGCTGCCGGCCCAGCGCACAGCGAGAGAGGCCGAGGGGAGAGTTGCCAAGGATCGAGATTTCGCCGCAAATCGTCGACCTCGGGCACGTCACGACAGGGCCAGATTCTCACGAGGTTCGCGCAAAAGTGAAAAATGTGGGCACGGCTCCCCTTGCGATCAGTCGAACCGAGTCCTCGTGCGGATGCACCGTCGCCGAGTTGCCCGGCGAACCGGTTCAACCTGGCGCGACCGACTGGATTCGCCTGAAGATCAGGACCGGATTGGAGCCCGGCCCAAGGGGCTCGCG
>JBMFUH010000523.1:0-3920 GCA_049966735.1 Isosphaeraceae bacterium | reverse complement strand
CACCTGTAATGACCCAGACCGTCCCGTCGTGGACCTGCGAGTCAAGTGGTTCGTCGAGCGCTCCGTCGAGCTCACTCCGGCAACTCTCGATTTCGGACGTGTACGCCCCGGCGAACGCGTTACCAAGGTCGTGGCCGTTGAGCGATCGGTCCAGTTTCGGAAAGCCCCACTCGCCTTGCAGAGCCTCGACTCCCAGATCTCCGCGAGTCCAGGCCCAACGGACAGCGAGAAGAAAGAGACCATTCATGTGACTCTCGTGGCTGGTGCCGGGCCCGGCAGCCACACGGGCTTCGTGAAGGTTTCGGACGCTCCGCTGGTGCTCCCGGTCGTCTGGGAGGTGAGCGGGGACGTGATCGCCGTTCCGCGTGCACTCTTCACTCCATCCGCTTCGAAAGACACCGCGATCCAGGGGAGGGTCGTTTTGAGATCGCTGGATGGACGTCCCTTCCGCATCAAGGGAGTCGAGGTGGAGAACCTGGCCATGCAGGAGCCTCAGCTTCCCGAGGGAGAGAACGCGGAACGCGAAGTCATCCTGCGCGTGCGGGCTCCCCGAGAACGGGGGGTGCATCGAGGGAAAATCCATGTGAAGACGAACATGAGCGCTGATGACACACTTACCATTCCCTGGACGGTCGTCGTGCAATGAGTCAAGCAATGAACATGCCCCTGAAGGGATGGTGGAGCAGGTGGACGCCTGGCGCCAAGTTCAGGCATTCGCGGTGCGGGTTCACACTCGTTGAGGTGCTTGTCGTCGTGGGGATTCTGGCCCTCTTGTTGGCCATCACGGTACCAGCAGTCATGCGCGCGCGGGAGACCGCCGCCCGGGCCTCCTGCCTGAACAACCTGCGGCAGATCGGCGTTGCACTCTCGCTCCACCAGGAACACTTCGGTTTCTTCCCCTCCGCGGCGCCAGCGAGGCGCACTCATCAGGGCCACAAGAGCTACAAGTACGTCAGCACCGCCGATCCCTCCGGCTTGTTTGAACTCCTTCCGTTTCTCGAGCAGATGACTCTTTACAACGCCACCAATCTTTCGGATGGTGGGCGTGCCGTCTTCGGTACTGGCCCGGAGAACTCAACCTGCCGTCAGGCGCTCATCGGAACGTTCCTCTGTTCCTCGGATCGAGCCAGGTCGCAGCCCGGCTACGCCCCTGTTTCGTACCGCTTCAACGTCGGTGCCGCGCTGGCAGGCGTCCGATTCAGTGACGAGCCCGTCGTCACGATCAAGCCGGGCGACTACATGACCCAGGCGGCCGCGTTTCAACCGGTACGCGGCCTGGCTGCCGCGGAATACACGGACGGGCTGAGCGTGACCGCAGGCATCTGTGAGAGGGTTCTCGGGAGCGAATCGTCGTTCGACGCTCGCCGCGATTTTGTCTACACCGCAAGCATGCCTCTCCTCGCTCCTGAGGGAGCCGACCAACTGGCCAGCCTTTGTTCGTCCGTCCAAGGGACTCCGCCGTTTTACAGCAACGACTTCGGCCACTCCTGGATGGGGGCCGGATATCAGGATGTGCTGTATAACCATGTTCTCACCCCCGGTTCTCCCGCGCCGGATTGTACAGCAGAGAGGAAAGTCGCAGCCGACTACCTGGTCAATTGGGTTGCGGTGGCACCTCGAAGTCTGCACGGCGGTGGCGCCAATTGCCTTACGATGGACGGGGCGGTCCACTTCATCAGGAGCCAGATACACCCTTCCGTGTGGCGCGCCCTGGGCACAAGGTCGGGAGGGGAGGCGATCACTGCGGGCGCTTACTAGGCCCTGTAACCCGAAGCTCGAGGCGTATCCGCGCAGGTCGTCGTACATTTGCCGTCCAGCAGATTGGCTGGGGCAGAACTAGTGAACCTATGTTTAGAAAGGCTGTGAAGCAGCACAATCGCTCTCGCCAAATTGTGGGGTGTCATTATACTACGCGCGGTGGCGGGATACTTGGTCCGATCCAGGACGACGGGCTCCGCCTCCGGTGTGAACGGAAGGGGCACACGCGATGGGGGAAGGATCCCTCGATCGACCAGACACGGTCTCCAGTGGTTCGGCAGGCCGGGGTTCGGTTCTGGAATCAAGGCGGATGGGCTGGCTCGCGCCGGTCGCGATCGGTCTGCTCTCGCTCTCCATCAACCTGGCCGGCAACGCTCGGATCGGGCTCTGGGACCGCGACGAGCCGCGTTTTGCCGTGGCCGTTCGCGAGATGAGGGCGCGGGGAGACTGGATCTTCCCGACGTTCAACGGCGAACCAAGGTATCACAAGCCCATCCTCATTTACTGGCTGATGGGCCTGGCCACGGCCTTGGCGGGTGACAACCCGTTCGGCGTCAGGTTGGTCTCGGCCTTGGCCGGCGCGGGGACGTGCCTGATGGTCTGGGGGATGGGGCGACGGATGTTTGGAGCACGGGCCGGATTTCTGGCCGGGCTCATGCTCGCTGTCTCCCCGATCAACGTTGCCGAGTCCAAGCTGGCAACCACCGACGCCACGATGGCCTTTTTCATTGTCTGCACCCAGGCATGTCTGCTCGAGCTGGCGATCCGGCCGTCGCGGAAGGTCGCCGCTGGATTCTGGGCCTGTCTTAGCCTGGCTTGCCTCACCAAGGGTCCGATCGGTCCCATCCTTCTGCTGATCGCCCTGGCGATGGCCTGGTGGTGGGGCTGGCCGGTCCCTGTCGTCTGGAAGCGGCTGTATCCGCGCTGGGGCCTGGCGGCGTTTCTGGCCGTCGCGCTGCCGTGGTACGTGGCCATCGCCATCGCGTCGCGCGGCGCGTACCTTCATTTTGCCTTCCATACTCAGATTCTGAGCCGGCTCACAGGTGGCATGGAGCAGCACGGAGGTTTCCCCGGCTATTACCTGGCGCTTGCGGTTCTGGCGTTCTTCCCCTGGTCGGCCTTGGTTCCCGCGGCGGTCTGGGGGGCCTGGCAGCGCAGGCGAACGAGACCGGAGCTGCGCTTCCTGCTGGGCTGGATCATCGGTCCCTGGCTGTTCCTGGAATGTCTGCCGACCCGGATGGTGCATTACATCCTGCCGGCGTTTCCAGCGTGCGCGTTGCTCGTTGCCTGGATGATTGACTCGATCGAAGCGGAGGACGTCACGCTCCGGCGCTGGCCGCTGGGACGACTGGGCCTCAACCTGCTGGGAGGCGTCGGGATCACGGGTACCGTTGGGCTCTTGGCGATCACCCCGGCGCTCTCCTCCCCGGTCAGGCTCCCCCTGGTGCTGCTGGCCGTCTTGACGGGTTCGGCGACGATGCTGGCGATGCTCTGGCTCCATCAGGGGGCGACCAGAAAGGCCGCCGTTGGCCTGGGGGCCGTGTTCGGGGTCTTCTTCCTGATTGTCGGCGGCTGGCTGATTCCGGCTGCCGAGCCGTATCGCACGTCGAGCAAGGTGGGCCGGCGCCTGGCGGAGCTGGTCGAGAAGACGGGCATCCAGCCGGCTCTCCTAAATTACAAGGAACCGGGCGTCATCTACGCTGTGGGCAAGCCGGTCGCCACACCGCGGAATCGTCAAGAATTTGATGATTTGCTGGATCAGAAAAAAGTGCTCCTGACCGTCGTCACTCCGAAAGAGCGCGCCGACTACCGCGACAGATATCGTCTGGAGATCACTCCTCTCGAGAGTCTGGACGGGCTCAGCCTGACCAAGGGAAAGGCGCCCACCCTGGACTTTGTCCTCGTGAAGCGCGCCGCGCCCGCCCAGCGCGAGGTTGAGTCAACCGCGCGATCGGGGGCTCTGGAGCAATCGCTCATAAAGTGAGCGCAGCTCGCGGGTCATGGTCTCGTGGCGGAACTGGACGGCGAACTGGCGCCGACCTTCCTGACCCAGCTTTTCGCGGAGCATCGGATCGCCGGCCAGGCGAAGGATGGCGGCGGAGAGCCCGCTCAAGTCGCGCGGGGCCAGCAGGACGCCGGTCTCCGGAAGGACCACCTCGCGG
>JBMFUH010000522.1:3009-5396 GCA_049966735.1 Isosphaeraceae bacterium | reverse complement strand
AATTGAGGAAGGCGAAGAAGGGCCGATCCGGCCGACGTCGATTCAGCCAGCGGAGAGGTCGAGCGGGTAGGGCAGGAGATGCTGCCCGGCCGACTGCCCCGCGGTGTGGTACGCGGCGACGATCAGGCTGGCCACGGCATTGCGCTGGTCGACGACCCGGGCGATGTTTCGCCAGGCGTTGGCCGCGTCGCAGGCGTGGCCCCCGACCGATGCGCCGTGGACGCTCCCCTTCGGTTTGGCGGGCGAGTCATCCTTCTGGCGGCCGGGATCGCAGAGGACTAGCCGGTTGGCGGCAAGCGAGATGGCCTCGCCGACCGCCTCCTGCGACCAGCCGTCGGCCAGCGCGCTCGCCGCGGCCTCGGCCGCCTGGTCGCGGCTGGAACCGTAGATGGTCATCGCGAGAGCGTCGAGCGCTCGGTCGTCGGGCTGGGTGGTGCCGGGCTTCCTGCTCAAGAGGCCACGCTCATCCAGCAGCCGGGGCAAGAGCGTGCGCAGCGGCTCGGCCGTCTTGTATTTCCGCACCGACTCCTCCTCTTGCACGCAGTAGCGAACCGACTGGCGCAGCAGCGTATGGGCGTGTTCCTTGCCCGTGAAATCGAGGAGGACCCAGGCGCGCCAGGCCAGGACCACCCGGTGCACATTGACGTTGTCCTGGATCAGGTACTGAAGGTCGTTGTAGGCCTCGTCGAGCGAGCGTCTGGTTTCCGCCGCGAAGATTTGCTCGGCGGCCGGCATGTCACGTCTGCGCGTCGCGTCCACGAGCCGGGTCGCGTCGGTTCCCGCGGATGGGGATCCGGCTGTCTCCAGCTCGTGCATGGCCTCGTGAGAGCAACGGCCCGTGCTCTGGATGTGGCTGGTGTTGCGGTACAGAACCTTGAGCACCGGCAAGGCGCGCTCTGATTCCGGCATCTCTTGCGACATCTGGTACGACGGGGCGAGGGCCATGATCGCGTGGTAGCCCTCGTAATCCTGACCGCCGAACGCGCGAGCGTTGGCCAGGGCGGCGGCGGCGATGAATTCCTTCAGCTCGGCGCCTTGCCGCATCCGCTGGACCAGGATCGGCAGGAGCCGATCGGCCGGGGTTTGCTCCATCAACGTGGCCAGGGGCTCAAGGACCCCGAAGTTGAGTTTCCTGGCTGGTTCCTCCGCGAACGAAGCGGAGGCCAGGCCCAGGTCCTGGGCCACGGTCGATCCCAGGCTGGCGACCAGCATGCCGCGGCCGACTTCCCCGAGAAATTCACGACGAGAGCGTCGCATGGGGTTCTCCTGGTTTGGGACCGTCCGAGAAGACGATCGAGCCGAGGTCGGAAGGGGAACGAGTTGCCTCGCTAACGACTCTGGATCCGCGCTTGAGTATGACCGATCGTGGCCGAGTTGGCTACCCACGCACCATCTGGGCCGTCATCACATTACATTTCCGCAGGGCCGCGGCCTGTCGGACCCTCGCCCGCGGGAGAGGGTGGCTGAAGGCCGGGTGAGGGCCAGCCGAAGCCGTCGCGATGACCCTCATCCGTCCCGCCAAGCCGGGACACCTGGGCCCCCGATGGGGACCCGAGGGAGAAGGTTTGACTGGTTCACTACGAAAGGGGCCCGCTGGCGAGTTTTGCGCCGTTGCGGTGGCCGGGACGGTAGGCGCGGGAGCGAAGCGCGGCGGTGAAGTCGGCGATCGTCTCGATCCGGCCTGCAAATTCGGTGAAATAGCAGCCCAGGGTCGAGATCTCGTGGGCGTCGCTGGAGCCCGTGGCGCCCATCGGGTGCCGGCGCAGGATGCCCTCGGTGAGCAATCGGGTTTCCCTCGTCACGTTCTTGCTGACCAGCTCCAGGGCATCGAAGACGGGCCCGTGCTGGGCGATGATCTCGCCGAAACGCTGGTCCCAGCGGAACGGGTGGGCGGCGACGATGGCCGCCTGATGACCGCGGACGATGGGCAACAGCTCGGCCAGCGTGATGCCGGGGAAAACGTCGTCGAGCGAGGGCAAGCCGTAGATCAGAAAGTGGCCCTCGTAGGCCGAAACCTCGACGCCCGAGAAGACCAAAAGCGGCGCGGCCGCCGCCGCGAGTTCGGCCAGCTCGTCGGCCTCCCACTGGTAGTCGTGCTCGGTGATCACGACGCCGTCCAGTCCAATCCGCCGCGCCTGCTCGATCAGCTCGAAGGGATCAATGATGCTGTCCGGCGAATGTTTTTCTGTGTGCAAATGATGATCAAATTTCATGAGGGAGGAACGCTTGATTCCGTGGGAGCGGTCGCGTGGGGCATTCCCAGGTGAATTGCGGACTCCGGCTCGGAATCGTCGACAATGAGGAGCGATGCCCCGCTATCGTCAATTCTCAGATAACTCGACCGAAATTGCCATCCGCCCAGGACGATCATCCGCGGCGAGGACGCC
>JBMFUH010000522.1:0-2999 GCA_049966735.1 Isosphaeraceae bacterium | reverse complement strand
ATGGACGTGGCCGATGACGACGAGGTCCGCTTCTTGGTGGCTGGCCGCGTAGGTCCGGTACACGGCAAGGTGCCGGCGCTCATCCTCGGCCAGGCCGCTCTGGTTGTTGCGCTCGAGGACCTTGTCGAGCACGGCGGCCACGGGAAAGGGGACAAGCCTGAAGGCCGTCCAGAACTCGCGGCTTTCCATCAAGGCCTTCCAGCGCTTGCGAGCGCCCAGCAGGTGGCCGTGGACCACGTGCAGGCGCAGACCGTGCAGCGTGGTCTCGAAGGGGTCGGGCAGGATGGTCGCGCCCAGCTCGCGCTGGTAGAACGGACGGAGCCAGAAATCGTGGTTGCCGGGCATGATGGACAGCGAGCCCCCGCGCGCGCGAAAGCGAAAGAGCGCCTGGAGACCGTCGCAGCCCAGCAGCTCACGTTCGCGGAGCCGCGAGCCCATCCAGAAATCGCAGAGATCGCCGATGATCAGGATCGCCTCGTCGCTGCCGATTCCCTCAACCCAGCGCGTGAACCGCGCTCCACGATCGGGACGGTCCATTCGCAGGTGTACATCACTGGCAAAATAGCAGGCCACGATCGCAAGGTC
Source organism: Isosphaeraceae bacterium (assembly GCA_049966735.1). Classification (GTDB taxonomy): domain Bacteria; phylum Planctomycetota; class Planctomycetia; order Isosphaerales; family Isosphaeraceae; genus Aquisphaera. The sequence goes on along the minus strand of JBMFUH010000522.1, from coordinate 2,414 downwards.
CTCGGCCCGGGCTGGGCCATCACTGGGGGACATCAGGAGCATTCAAAGTTCAGTCCGGGCAGCATCGCCTCGACTGGTGTCGCGGCGTGGGGGCGGGACGAACCGCGGGGCCGAACTGATCCGGTATGGCCGCTGCCGCTCGTTCTCGGTCGGGTCTCAAGTTGCAAGTTGGGATGGGCGGGCGCCTGCCTCGCGGCGTGGATCAAGATCCGCCGACCGGTCTCCTGCACAACCTCGCGCGCCTCGTGAATGGCCAGCTCGGGGCGATTGCACTGCTCGCTCAGGTGAAGGAGCACCACGTGACGGACCCGGTCCCTACGCGATCGGCGGAGGACCGACCGCACCAGCTCTGCCCCCTGGCGATTGGAGAGATGGCCGCGATCTCCCAGATTTCGCGCGATCAAGGCCGGCGACCGGCCCGAGGTCTGCTGCATGACGACGTCGTGGTTGAACTCCACGCCCAGAATGTCCACATCCGCCAGGCTGTCGGCCATCGTCTCCGACCAGCTTCCCGTGTCGGTGAGATAGCCCAACCCCACCGCGCGGGTCTTCCGCCGCGCCACCGTCTCGATCCGGAACCCGAAGGTCGGACCGTCGTGCCGCAAGGGAATCGACTCGACCCGCAGGCCGCTGGGAGTGAGAAACGGCTGACCGTCGTAATGGCGGACCAGTCCCATCCGGTCCAGGTCACAGAATCCCTGTTCGGCTTCCAGTTGCTCGCGATGGCTGGCGTGGCAGTAAAACATGATCGATCGCTTGACGAGCGTCCCCAGCGTGGCTGATTCCACGTGATCGCGGTGAGTGTGCGTCAGGAGCACTGCGGTGATCCGCGACCAGTCCGACCCCACGCTCGCCAACCGCTGGTCGAGGACGCGCGGGCCCAGGCCGACGTCGATCAAGAGCCCCGCTCCCCCTTCCTGGCAAACGAGAGCCGAGTTCCCCCGCGATCCGCTGCCCAAGACGGCGAACTGGATAATCATCTTGGCCACCTCCCTGCACCGGGCGCCCCGCAGTGGGTCTGATCCACCCGAGATTGTGCTGAGTTTAGGGGATTTCCCTGGTTTTGGGCAAGATGAGCCTGGCCGGACGCGCGAGGCTGAGGTCGGCGCTCATCTGATGTTTGCGCTGTCCGTGCAGTGCCGTATGATAAAGGGGAGTTGAAGGGCATCGTTTATGAATTCGGACGTGTTCATCGAACAACGGCTTGCCGCGGACGAAACTGCGGTCGCCGAGATTCAGCGACGACTGGCGAACGAGACGCCGGCCCAGAATTGGGTGGAGCGGTTCACCGGGGCCTTCAAGGATGAGCCGGCATTCGCCGAGGTGGTCGCCTACGGGCGGGGCCCGCGATTGGCCAACCTGTATCAATCGTGTTGATGTTAGCTCTTCCTGTTGGTCGCTCCGAGGCATCCCTGTCCATCGTCTTGACTCCCCGCAGTGCGTGTAGGATGATTCCTGATATGGACGCCAGCGTGACCAGCTTGAGCTCGTATCGACGTTTCCAGGAGGAAGCCCTTCGGAGTTGGCCTGCCTTCCTCGCCAAGCGCCAGGAGCGTCTTCTCCAGTGGGAACGGAACGGCAAAGCTGCCGAGAAGATCGCCGAGAATATCCTCGAGGACCTGTTCACCCTCGTCCTGGGCTGGCCGCTGGGCAACCTGAATAACCAGGTGGGCTACGCGGACCTTGTCCTTACCGATCTCGGCGTGAAATACCTGATTGTCGAGGTCAAGCGGCCGGGATTACTCCAGTGGAACCGCTTGGCGGTCGACAGAGCGCTGGCACAGGCGATGGGCTACGGCGCCGAGCAGCGGGTGCGCTCGGTCGCCGTCAGCGACGGGATGATGCTTTACGCCGCGGACATCGTGCACGGCGGTTTGCGCGACCGGCTCTTCGTTCGGCTGACGGCAGAGACACTGCCAGAGGACCTCTGGTGGGTCAGCCGCCACGGCATCTACCGGCCGGCTCCCGAGGGAGTCCGCATCTCGTTTGAGCCCATCGTTTCCAGCACCGCCGGTCTTGCTCCCGACGCCGCGGAGGCCGGTGATCTCCTGCTCCATCCCAGGTACCGGATCTCCCGCGCGTGCTTCGCGTACGTGGGACAGCCCGGAAAGCCCACCACCTGGAAGCTACCGTATCTCAAGGCCGGTGGTTCCGTGGACGACAAGCGGCTGCCGAAAGCAATCCAGTGCATCATCACGAACTACCGCGGGGCGAGGGTCTCTGGCATTCCCGAGGCGGCCATTCCCGACGTGCTCGTTCGCCTGGGAATCGCGGCCGCTCGGCTCGAAAGAATGCCCTGGCAGTGCGGAGACCCGGCCGCCGTCTACCGCAACCTCGCCAATGTCCTGGAGCAGCTCGGCAGGCTGGAGGACGTCCGGAGGGGATAATCAGCGTCGACTCATTGTTTCGCCCAC
>JBMFUH010000521.1:0-5397 GCA_049966735.1 Isosphaeraceae bacterium | reverse complement strand
GTCAGGAAGGCTGTCACGCCCCCGTCCCGGCGCACCAACTGGCGAGCGCTTACCATTTTTTGCAGCTTCGGCTGTGGGGTAAAAGGAACAGGCCAACTACGACGCTATTTGTGAAACGGACCTTAGACGATCAGGGTGGGTCCCGCTTACACGATCTTTTCCATGGTCGCTTGCCCCGATGGCTGTGTGTCATGCAAGGGGAAAACGCTTTAGAACGTTGAGATTCGCCGATCGGCCCGTCGATCCACGCGCCGCTTGACGCCGCCTGCGCCATTCTGTTTGATAAGACCTTGTTGAACCTGCGCCTCGAGATTCTTCTTTTCGTGGAGGCCGACCATGCGCCCGATCGATCGCCGACGCTTCCTTCATGACACTGCGGCCCTCGCCGCGACGCTCGCCGCGCTGCCCAGCCGAGCGACCGTCGCCGCCAGCGAGGACACGGACGCGTCCGACACCAAGCCAGCCGGCCCCAATGACGTCCTGCGCGTGGCCGTGGTCGGCGTTCGCGGTCGGGGCATGGATCACATCGACGGGTTCAGCCACCAGAAGGACGTTCGGATCACCGCGATCTGCGACATCGATCAGAACGTCATCGGACCGGCGACGCGGTACATCGAGAAGCGGTACGGCAGTCCGCCGCGGTATTATCAGGACATTCGCAAGCTGCTCGAGAACAAGGAAATCGACGCCATCTCGGTGGCCACCACCAACCACTGGCACGCGCTGGCCACGGTCTGGGCCTGCCAGGCGGGCAAGGACGTTTATGTCGAGAAACCGGTCAGCCACAACGTGACCGAAGGCCGGCGCATGGTCGAGGCGGCGCGGAAGTACAAGCGGATCGTCCAGGCCGGCACGCAGCTCCGCAGCCACAAGGGAATCCAGGACGCGATGGCGTTCATTCATTCCGGCAAGTTGGGCAAGGTCTACATGGCCAAGGGGCTCTGCTACAAGCCGCGCGGATCGATCGGCCACAAGCCCGACGGGCCCGTGCCTCCCGGGGTCGACTACGACATCTGGCTGGGCCCCGCGCCCCAGCGGCCGTTCAACCCCAATCGGTTCCACTACAACTGGCACTGGTTCTGGGACTACGGCAACGGCGACCTGGGCAACCAGGGCATTCACCAGATGGACCTCGCTCGCTGGGGACTGGGCAAGCACGAGTTCCCCAGGGCCGCGATCGCCTCGGGGGGCAGGTTCGGCTACAGCGACGACGGCCAGACCCCCAACACGTTGCACGTCGGCTTTGAGTATGACGACTGCGAACTCCAGTTCGAGGTCCGCGGCCTGCCCACCAACGACGAGCTCAAGGTGAAGATCGGCGACATCTTCTACGGCACCGAGGGCATCCTGGCCGTCACCAGCTACACCAACTGGCAAACCTACTTCGGCCACAAGCTCGAGCCCGGCCCCAAGGGGGGAGGCGGCGGCGACCATTTCGCCAACTTCGTGAAAGCGGTGAGGGCGCGCGACCACGAGTTGCTGCACGGCGACATCGAAGAGGGGCATCTCTCCAGCGCTTATTGCCACCTGGGCAACATCGCCTACCGCCTGGGCCGCAAGCTGCACATCAACCCCTCGACCGAGTCGTTCGTGAACGACCACGAGGCCAACGCCATGCTCACCCGCGACTACCGGCATCCGTTTGTCGTGCCGAGCAAGGTGTGATCGGCCGTGCCTGGCTTGTGGGGCTGGCCCTCAGGCCCCACGAGCCGACCTCACGTCCGATCCAGGTTCTTGGCCTTGGCGGCGCCGGGGACGGCGGGGGGTTGGTCGAAGAAGGTGTCGCGGTCGCGGATGATGGCCTGGGGGATGAGCTGGTCGCTGTGCGTCGAGACGCCGGCGTGCTTGCGGATCGCGGTGCCGATCGCCATCACTTCCACGAGCCCCCCTCCCAGCTCGTAGATGAACACCTTGATGCCGATCACGCCGTCGGCGCGCAGGTCCTCGGCCTCGAGACGGATGTGATCGAGGCAGTTCTCGCGCGCGTCGTAGACCAGGCGCGTGACCTCGTCGATCTCGCCCCGGCCGAACGAGCGCAAGAACGCGGCGATTCCTCCGGCCAGCCCCAGCGCGTAGACGCTGGTGCCCAGAACCAAGCGGAGCGGCGCGTAGCCCATCTGGGTCAGGTTCCAGAGTTCCTCGCCGGTCAGCTCCGAGGTGCAGGGCGTCTTGGGATGACCCAGCGCCGGATTGTGCGAGCCGGTGCCGACCATGAGCATCTCACGCACCCCAGGTCCGAACGGCAGGATGCGCGTGATGATGTCGACCACGGCGTTGCAGCCTCGCTCGGCCGCCTCGGTCTCCAGCCGCTCCAGGGCGAGGTGTCGCGTGTGGTTGTACATATCCGAGAATTCCTTGATCTCGCCCCGGCGCGCCAGCATCTTGAGTCCACCGGAAATGCCCCGGCCAACTCCCAGCGCGTAGGCCATGTTGCCCATCACGAAGTGCCGCGGTTCGTAGCCCGAGTCGATCTGGCAGAAGAGGTCCTGGCCCGAGCACGCCGTTGAGAAGAAGGACGACGACTGGCTGCCGCCCGCAACCGCCGAGCCCAGCGCGATGAACTCCATGAGGTTGCCAATCTGCCGCAGCTCCGAGCTGACGCCCGTCAGGCCCTGGGCGTTCTCGTTTCTCGCCTCTTGCTCCAGGCGGTTGATGGCTGCATGTCGGCCATCGACGATGAGCTGGGTGACGCTGTGGATCTCGCCGCCGGAAAGGGTTTTGAGGCCGCTGGCGATGCCCCGGACCAGGCCCAGCGAGTGCACGCTGTTGCCCACCACGATGTTCCCCGGACCAAACCCAAGCTGCGCCAGACAGTAGATCTCGTTGCCCGACAGGCCCGTCATCAACATGGTCGTCACCCTTCTTCCACACCGAGAAGATCGGAACAGGTGCTCCGGCATCACCAGTAGTCATTCGCCCCCAGAGGTCGATGATTGGATCGAAGCACTGGAATCGACGACGATTCCTCTCAAGTCAGCGGAACCGGCCACGCATCGGCCGACAAGACCCGTTCGAGACGCTTGCTGGGCGCTCTACCGGGAGCCAAGCGGCGAAACGCTGGTCAAGGCGCCGGCGCTCCGGCTATAATGAGGATTAATCATGGCGACCTGTCCGCCGCGAGCCTTACAGATCGGAGAAGACTAGTCCGCCGCGTTGCGCGGGATTCCGATCAACCAAGCACTCACCTCAATGGGTGATAAAAGCCGTGCATGCGATCTCGCGAGCGGTATACTCTTGCCCGGGATCAATGTGAACTTGTGTACACATGGACCAGCCATGCCGCCGGTTCAGATCCAGGAACGACCCGAGGAGCTGCCAGCGGTGAGCGAGCGGACAATCAACTCACCGGGCGATTCGTCAGACCAGACTGACCCGGTCGACATCAGGCGGCCGGACAGCGCCGCGGACGTCGAGGGACCCGGCACGACGCTTAAGGCCGCGGCGGATTCACAAGACTGGCGCCGGCAACTGCGGGCCAGCGAACAGCTTTTCCGGGCCACCTTCGACAACGCCGCGGTCGGCATCGCCCACATCGGGCTCGAGGGGCGCTGGCTGAGAATCAACGATCGCTTCTGTAGCATCCTGGGATTCTCTCGCGAGGAGCTCATCGGGCGAAATTTCCAGGAGAAGACTCATCCCGACGACCTTGAAATCGAAGTCGAGTTCCTCCGTCAACTCATGGCGGACGAGATTTCTAGCTACAGCATGCGCAAGCGATACTATCGCAAGGATGGCGCTCAGATCTGGGTCAACCTGAGCGTCTCGCTGCTGCGCGACGTCCAGGGGCGTCCCGAGTCGCGGATCTCGGTCGTCGAGGACGTCACTCAGCGGGTGCGGGCCGAGGAGCACGTCAGACGACTGAATGCCGAACTCCATGAAAAAGTCCGGGAACTTCAGGCCATCCTGGACACGGCGCCCGTGGGCATCCATGTCGCTCGCGATCCGCTCTGCCGGGTCATCAACTCGAACCGAGCCTTCGATGAGATCCTGGGTACGTGCCCCGGCGAGAACATCTCCCTGACACAAGAGAACCCCGAGGCTGTCCCCTTCCGCATCTATAAAGACAACCTGGAGGTTCCCGCTTCGGAACTCCCGCTTCAGCGAGCCGTCGCGCAAGGCGGTCCCGTGGAGGACGAACTCTACGATGTGGTCCGCTCCGACGGCCGATCGGTCAAGCTTCTGGTCCACGCCAGTCCCATCCGCGACGACCACGGCGCGGTCTCCGGCGGTGTGGCGATCGGCCTCGACGTGACGGCCCTCAAACAGGCCGAGGAAGCCCTCAGGCAAGCGGATCGCCGCAAGGACGAGTTTCTGGCGACCCTGGCCCATGAGCTGCGCAATCCCCTGGCCGCGCTCTGCAACGGCTTGGAGATTCTCCGCCTCGTGGGCGACGACCTGTCGGCGCGCGAGGAAGTCCAGCAAATGATGGTCCGCCAGCTCGGCCAGATGGTCCGGCTGATCGACGACCTCATGGACGTCTCGCGGATCAGCCGCGACAAGCTGCGGCTGCGCAAGGAACGCCTCGAACTCAAAAGCGTCGTCAAGATCGCCCTGGAAACCAGCCGCTCGCTGATCGCGGCCCAGCGCCACGAGCTCAAGCTCTCGCTCCCTCCCGGCCCGGTCTTCCTCGACGCCGACCCGACGCGGCTGGCCCAGGTGCTAGCAAACCTGCTGAACAACGCGGCCAAGTACACCGAACCGGGGGGGCACATCGAGCTGATCGTCGAACCGGGCGAGCGAGACGTGCTCGTGACCGTGCGCGATGACGGGGTCGGCATCGCCCCCGATCACCTTGCCCACATCTTCGAGATGTTTTCCCAGGTCGACCATTCGCTCGACCGGTCTCAGGGGGGGCTGGGCATCGGCCTGACGCTCGTGCGCCGGCTCACCGAGATGCACGGCGGCAGCGTCGAAGCCTTCAGTGACGGACCCGGCCGGGGCAGCGAGTTTCGCCTCCGGCTTCCCCTGGCCTCCGGCCTGGTCGGCGAGGCGCCCGACGTGTTGAAGGCAGAGTCAACCAGCGCGAGCAACCGGCCCCGGCGAATCTTGATCGTCGACGACAATGCCGATGCCGTGAGCAGCCTGCGCGTGGTCCTGACCACGAAGGGCTACGAGGTCCAGACCGCTCATGACGGCCTCCAGGCCCTCGAACTCGCCGCGGACTTCCGCCCCCACGCCGTTCTCCTGGATATCGGCCTGCCCAAGATCAACGGCTACGACGTCGCGCGCAAGATCCGGGACCAGCCCTGGGGCAAGTCCATGCTCCTGGTCGCCACCACCGGCTGGGGACAGCTCGACGACCGCCAGCGGGCGCACGAGGCGGGCTTCGATCACCACCTGGTCAAGCCGGTCGACTTCGCCACACTTGACGAGCTGTTCAAATCCCTGCCAGCTCCG
>JBMFUH010000520.1:0-5450 GCA_049966735.1 Isosphaeraceae bacterium | reverse complement strand
AGAATTTATACGTAAATCGAGGGCTCTTCGTTGGGGCCTATTTGAATAATCCGGGATAGCCTGCACCTCGAGGCGCACGTTCCCGGACATCAATCGTATCGTTACTCCGATACGCCCGTTCGCTATGGTTCGAGGCTGCACCTCAGCTTCTGGTACCTGATTGCCATGGGCACCGAGGGGGAATGTCGGGTCCAGCTCGACCAGTACAAAGATACGCCAAATTCATGGCATCCTTTGACGAACAGCCGCTTCGAGAAGGACCTCAATGTGGTCGGGCGCTGGACGAAAGTTGAGCAGCTCATTCAGGCCGATAACGAGGCGACCACGATCGCTCTGGGCTTCCAGATCATCAGCGAGAACAACGTCGGGGAGATGTGGATTGATGATGTCAGTCTGGAACCGATCGGGCGGAACATGACGAGGAGCGATCCCTGAGCTCCTTGACCTCAGACCGACAACACTCATCCCCTCTCCCGTGTCGTCCTGCTGGGACAGGATTTCGGGGTTCTCCTCTCTTGGCGCCACTTCCCTTGCCTGCCATCATGAACCGCTCTGGGATGCCAGGGTTGGCTCCGCTCGCTTCGTCCGTCCCGTCCGGAAGTTGTTCTGGCCCATGATGATCCACGTTTTGCGCCAGGGAGGTGCCGAGAGCGCTTCGGCCTGGCTCGTGCTTTTGGTTTTTGAAGACCTGGCTGACTTCCCCGATGGCTTGCGTGCCACGCCCCTTGGCGCGCTCTTGCAGCGGCTGATCGCGGAGAAGGAGTTGACAGGGTCGGTCGGCGACTTGCTGGCGGTTCACGGCCTGGCCGGTTTTGCCGCGGGGTCGATTTTGATCGTCGGTCTGGGAGCGCGGGAGAAGTTTGACTCCGCGGCTTCGTTCAAGGCTGGACTGACGCTGGGAAAGAGGTTGGCCGGGAAGCCGCGCGACCAGGTCGCGCTCGCGCTTCCCGCGGGTGTCGATCTCTGGTCGAGCCAGTGGGTTTCGGCCCTCATCGAGGGAGTGGTTGTCGGCACCCGCGGCCCCGGAATCCGCAAGACCGAGGCCGACCGGCATCCGTTCGGCACGCTGAACGTCCTGGTCGGGCCGGGCGAGAGTGAGGAGGATACGCGCCGGGTTGAGCAGCAAGTGCGCCGGGGTGAGATCGTGGCGGAAGCCGTCAACCTCGCCAGAGATCTGGCGAACACTCCACCCGCCGAGAAATACCCTTCGCGGCTGGCGGAGCAGATCCGGCTTGCGGCCAGCGATGCCGGCATCGCCGTTCAGGTCTGGGATGAGACTCGAATTCGACAGGAGCGCTTTGGCGGGCTCCTGGGTGTCGCCGCGGGTTCGGCAAATCCACCCGCCTTCGTCGTCCTGGACCATCGCCAGGGCGGCGAAACGCCCCCGCTCGCTTTGGTCGGTAAGGGAGTAACCTTCGACTCGGGTGGGCTCAGCCTGAAGCCGACGGCCTCGATGGAGGACATGAAGAGCGACATGACAGGCGCGGCGGTTGTGGCGGCGACAATGCAAGCGGTGGCTCGCTTGAACCTGAAAGTCAACATCGTCGGCTATCTGGCTCTCACGGAGAACATGACCGGCGGCAGGGCCATGAAGCTGGGTGATGTCCTGACCCTGCGCAATGGGAAGACGGTTGAGGTTCTCAACACCGATGCGGAAGGTCGTCTGATCCTCGCCGATGCACTCGCCTTCGCTGCAGAGAACAAGCCTGCGCGGATCCTCGACCTGGCAACCCTCACTGGTGCCTGCATGGTTGCGCTGGGGTCCAAGGTTGCGGGCCTCTTGTCCAACAACGACGACTTTTCCGAACAGGTGCTGGGTATCTGCCGGCAGACGGGAGAGCGAGCCTGGCGCCTGCCTCTGGATGACGATTACAAGGAGCTGCTCAAGAGCAATGTCGCCGATCTCAAGAACGTGGGAGGAAAGTGGGGCGGGGCCATCACGGCCGCGAAGTTCCTCGAGCAGTTCGTCGATTCCACGCCCTGGGTCCATCTCGACATCGCCGGACCAAGCTGGAATGATTCGGACAACGCCAGCGGCGACGTAGGCGCGACGGGCTGCTTCGTAAGAACCTTGGTGGCCTTGTTCGAGAAGGAGGGCTCGGAGACTTCATAGCCTCATGCGACGGCGGCTTCCACTCGGCGACGTCGCCGGGGATCGAAATCGGCTTGAATCCGACAGCCGTTGACGTCCAGCGCCTCCAGAATCTTCAAGACCTCTTGAACTTCCTCCGGGCTACACGCCTCATGAGCCCAGACGATGATGTCCAGGTTTTCTTTGAGAACCTTGAGGCGATCAAGAATCGGATCGATCAGGCGGGAATGGCAGAACTCGCGCTGGAGCAAGCCGAAATCCGCGGGATCGAGTTCGAGCCAGTAGGTCTTACCTTGCAGATGTTCGAGCCAGCGATGGCGGAGGAAGCCATTCCAGTGCTTCATGATCCAGGTTCTGATCGCATGATCACCCAGATCTCTCCCTTCCTTCTGGCTTTGAATCCACTTGAAGCGTTGGGCTTCCTCCTCGCCGCAACGCTGGAGACTCATCTGGTTTGGTGGAAACAAGGTCAGGACCGATTCTGGCGTCAAGTGGAGCATCGAGACCTCCGGCGATGCAAACGGGTCCGATCCCTCACAGTCCTCTGGATGTACCGACATCCAGAGTTCGCAAGCAGAGTGCCAATTCCACGTACATCCTCGTCCATCTTCTTTAATGGATTGCCACAACCGGCGTGGGCATGTGGAAGGCTTTTCTTAGATGATTTAGCCTACTACTTTAGCCCACGCATTAACGACTTGCAAGCCTTTCGTCCTCCTTGTCCGAAGATTCCGCGTCAGTTTGAAGAATCGCTACATCGAACGCAACCCCTTCTGTGAGAATATTGTAAGCTCTGTGCATGAAACGCCAACTTGTTTCGCCAGCAAAGGCCCGGCCTTCCGTCTTTTCACTCCCTGGTGGGTGGGCAGTGGGCAGTGAGCAGTGGGCAATGGTCTGACCCCTAGCAACTAGCCAACTCGCAACTGGCCTTGAACCAGACGAGAGTCTGGCCGACGAGCAGTGCCACGCCGGCCGGACCGGCCGCGAATGGTCCGAGCGGTTCCTCGCCCACGGCGCGCCAGCGAACGCGGCCGTCGAGGGTCGCACAGATCAGGTGCACTCCTCGCTTCGAGATCCGCAGTGGCTCTTCCGCGTCATCCAGAGAATAAACGTCGTTGGAGGTTCCCGACGCGCCTCCCTCCACGCGTACCGTCCCGGAGCGGTCGAGAGCTCGGACGCGGCCATCGGCCGAGGAGGCGATTGCAAACCGGCCAGCCTTGACCAGCGCCCAGCCCTCCCAGGGAAGCTGGCGCGTCCAGGCGACCTTGCCGCGCAGTTCGTGCCCGCTAACTTGCTGCTGTCTTCGGCTCAACGTCACCCAGACGACACCTGACGGCGAGGCATCGGGCGCCTCGATCAGGAGCGGAGGGTCCGATGGGTCGAACGTCGCGCCGGCTGTCGGCTCACCGGTGGGGTCGAAGATCAGAAGCTGCCCATCGTCCGTGGTCACGGCGGAATACCCCTCCGGCCCGATCGCCAGATCCTCCACGGGGCTTTTCAGCTCGCGCTTCCAGATCCAACGCGCCGAGGGGGTGACCCGGCCGATCCGATCGCGCTCCTGGACAAGTGCCAGGCCAAACGAATCAGGCCGGATCACCAGGTGGGTCAGCTCGACCAAGCTCAGATCGAGCCGGCGCTGGGTGCCTCGACGCAGGTCGCAAAGGACGATCTGGCGGTCCGTTGCCGCGGCCAGCCACCCAGGCGCGGTCCGCAAGATCCGGCCGACGCCATCCATGTCCGGTCCCGTGCCGAGTTTCTCACCCTCCGACGTGTAAAAGTGCAGACGATGCGGGCTGACGAAAAGCGCGATGCAGGCGGGATCTTCAGTCACGGCCACCACGGCCGTCTCGACTTGCTGGGAGGTCACGGCATTGGCCACGGTCCAGTCGGGGCGCCGGACCGAGCCGGTCGCGGTCCGGGGCAGATCGCCGGTTGCCGGGGTCGGCTTGCCACTCGCGCCCGCGGCCTTGCGCCCGGAACCCGGACCGGCGCCGAAGAGGTCGAGACGAATGATCTCGCCGGTTGAAAACGCATAGATGACATACCGGCCCAGTGGGTCGATCTCCAGCGCGATGGCAGGCCGGGGCAGGCGGGTGCGCCAGCGGACGTTGCCCGCCGAGTTCATGATTGCCAGCTCTCCCTCGAGGGTCGCCGCGGCGATGGTTCGTCCGGGGAAGTCGGGAACCGCGTGCGAGACGGTCCCACCCAGGTGATAGGAGCCCTCGTTCCGCCCCCGCAGATCGAACCGCTGGATTCCATGGGTGAAGCAACTGGCCAGGATCATGCCGCCGTCGCTGCTCACCGTCAGCCGGCCGACATTGGAGAGCAGCCGGTCTTGCCAGGCGAGTTCCGGATCAAGACGGCCCGATGAACGTGAGCCGTGCACCTCGACCCCCACCAGCATGCCGAACGCGGCAGCCCCAACCATGAACGCACGATCCGCCAGGAAACAAAGGTGGGCCAGGGGCTGGATTGTTTCCAGCCTCCCGGCGGACCGGCCAAACCGGTTGAGGAAACTCACCGCGCCCATCCGGCTGCCGATTGCCAGGTAACGTCCATGAGGGTCGATCGTCAGGAACGAGGCCTCGGTGGGAGCCGGACGCTCGACCTCGACCTCGAAATCGGCGCTCAAGAGAACCAGGCTGGCATCGTCCCCTTCGCCCATCAGGGCGATCAGCGAACCTTCATCGCTGATCGCGCCCGCGGTGATCCGCTGAGGGACGCGGGAGAACGACAGCGATTCGCCTTGTGTGCTCAGCAGGTAAAGCTGGTTTCCTTCGTCCCAGGCGAGGATGCGGCCCGCCTCACGTGCCAGAGCCAAGCCCTTGAGGGGCGCCTCGGTGACGATCGTCCAGGCAACCTCCGGCTCCAGCCGCGTCGATGTTCGTGGCGTCATCTCCGGCATCACCGCGCTCGCCTCCGCATGAGATCGATCCTCATTCCAGCGACCATTCCTGACCCCGAATCGTCGCCTCCCTCACCGGAAAACGCAAGGCCATGGATGCTCGAGGGCTGCCAGCGTTGCTTCTTTCCACTTAGATTCTCTGTCCGAGCTCCAGGGATCGTCATCCGTGCGCGGCGGAGACAAGGGGGGAAGTGACTTCAGCGTGAGGTAGTGAACATGAGGCAGGGCTGAAAAGTGGCACTCTGCGCGTGAGCACGCCACCCAACCAGGCATGCAGGCCAGAGAGGGTCATGATGTTGGCTCCCCTTGCCGACGATGCGGACGAGGATTCGTGGGTTCGCGGACGATGCGGGCGAAGCACTTCCGCGTTCCGTCCGCAGTTTCACCCTGGAAAACAAGCCATTGCGGACGATGCGCCGGCGGCCCTCGTCCTATCGTCCGCGGTTGCGTCCG
>JBMFUH010000519.1:0-5451 GCA_049966735.1 Isosphaeraceae bacterium | reverse complement strand
CGGACGCTGGAGCTGCCGGCCCCGATTGCCGTGCACCGCGTGGAGGTGAGCTTTCGCAACGGCCTCTTGCGCATCCAGGCGCCCAAGGCCGGCGCGGCAAACCGATAATCCGGGCAGAGTTCCCCGAGGAGGTGAAGGGTCGAACCGCCGTGTCCCAGGGAGACGCGCCGATGAGCACCGAAGCTGGTGGCGACAAGAACGAGGCGAGGTGGGAACTGTCCCCCGCCGAGCTGAGCCCGGACCTTGGGCTCGAGGAGCTGGGTTTCCAGACCACCCTTGATCTGGAGCCGCTGGAAGGTCTCTTTGGCCAGGAGCGCGCGGCCCAGGCGCTCGCGGTGGGCCTGGACATCCGGCACCGCAGCTACAACGTGTTCGTCTCGGGTTTGAGCGGGCCGGACAGGAAAGACCTGATCAGCGGCCTCCTGGCCGACCGGGCCGGAAAGGAGGCTGCCCCCGACGACTGGGTGTACGTGCACAACTTCGACGAGCCCGATTGCCCGCTGGCCCTGCGCCTGCCCAGCGGACACGGCGTCCGGCTCCGGTCGATGATGACGGAGATCGTCAGCCGGCTGCGGCATGACCTTCCCGAGGCATTCAAGGCCGAAGACTTCAGCGCCCAGCGCGAGCGGCTGGGGGCAGACTTCGGCAAGAAGAACGAGGCCATCTACAACGAGTTGCTCGAGCGGGCCAAAGAGTTGAACATGATGGTTCAGCGCTTGCCCAACGGAGTTCTCGGTTTCATCCCGCTCAAGGACGGCAAGCCAATCGAGGCCAAGGATAGCGACTCGATCAGCGAGGAGGAGCGGGCCGACATCGAGCGCCGACAGAACGAGCTGGGCGAGGAAGCCCACCGGCTCATGGCCAAGCAGCAAGAGCTGTCACGCGAACTTCGAGCGGAGGTGGAGGAGATCGCCCGCGACTGCGTCCGGCGCATCCTCGATCCCCTCTGCGCCGAGGCCCGCGCGGCCTTTCCGGGAGAGCGGATTGGCGCCTGGCTGGATCGGGTCAAGGAGCACATGGTCGCCAACCCCGAGCGATTCGGCCCCCAGGAGGAACGGCCGAGCAACCCGGCGGAGATGGCCGGCCTGAGCGAGCGGGGCGACCCCACGCTCGAGTACAAGGTGAACGTGGTCGCCGACAACTCCGCCAGTCCGGGAGCGCCCGTGGTCGTGGAGATCTCGCCGACCTACAAGAACCTCTTCGGCACGATCGAGCGCGACGTCAACCTCTTCGGCCGGGTGACAACCGACTTCACGAGGATCAAGCCGGGCAGCCTGCTACGGGCCAACGGCGGCTACCTGGTGCTCGACCTCGGCGACGCCCTCACCGAACCCCTGGTCTGGAAGCAGCTCAAGCGGACCTTGCAGACCGGGCTGCTCTTGACCGAGTCGTACGATCCCTTCGCCCTGTTCACGGCCGCCGCCCTCAAGCCGCAGCCGATTCCCATCGACACCAAGGTCGTGGCGATCGGCACCACTTCGCTCTACTATCTGTTGCGGGCCTACGACGAGGACTTTGGCGAGATCTTCAAGATCCGGGCCGATTTCGGCCCCGAAGCGCCGCGTGATTCGTCCAGCCACGCCGCCTATGCCCGGCTCGTGGCGCGCCAGGTCAAAACCGAGAAGCTGCTGCCGTTCTCCGCCGGCGCCGTGGTTCAGATCATCCGGTTTGGCATCCGCGAGGCCGGCCATCGCGAGAAGCTCTCCGTCGAGCTGGGGGCGATCGGCGACCTGGTCCGCGAGAGCCACCATTTCGCACGCCAGGCCGGCGCTCAATCGGTCGCCGCGGAGCATGTCAGCCAGGCTCTGAACCAGCGCGTCGAGCGGAGCGGACGGATTCCCGCCAAGGTCCGGGAGATGATCGCCGAGGGTGCGCTGCGGCTCTCGCTGGAGGGGCGGAGCGTGGGCCAGGTCAACGGCCTGTCCGTCGTCGATCTGGGCGAGGTCCGCTTCGGCTGGCCCTGGCGGATCACCGCCGCGACGGGGATCGGCCAGGAAGGCATCGTCAACATCGAGCGCGAGAGCGAGCTGGCCGGCAGCACCTACAACAAGGGGGTGCTGATCCTGGAGGGCTATCTCCGCAATCGCTACGCCCGCCAGCATCCGCTTTCGCTCTCGGCCAGTCTGGCGTTCGAGCAGTCGTACGGCTGGATCGATGGCGACAGCGCCAGTTCGGCCGAGCTCTATTGCCTGCTCTCCAGCCTGGCGGGCGTCCCGATCCGCCAGGATATCGCGGTCACGGGATCGGTGAACCAGCACGGCGAGGTGCAGGTGATCGGCGGAGTCAACGAGAAGGTGGAAGGCTTTTTCGATGTGTGCCTGATCAAGGGACTGACCGGGACCCAGGGGGTTTGCATCCCCCGAGGCAACGTTCCCAATCTGATTCTCCGCCCCGACGTCATCGATGCCGTGGCCAAGGGCTTGTTCCACATCTGGGCGGTCGGCTCGATCGATGAGGGACTGGAACTCCTGACCGGCGTCCCCGCGGGCAACGCATTCGAAGAGGGAACGATTCACTTCCTGGCAGACCAGCGTCTGCGCGAGCACCTGGCCCGATTGCAGGAGCAGTCGCCGGCCGCCGCGGCGCCGCGATCGCGGATCATCCAGCCCGGCGCGCCACCCCCCTCGCCGCCACAATTGCCGGGAGAAGACCAGCAAGTCTGAGCGAATCGCTTTGATCTCGGCATCGCTCCGCTCGTCGGGACGTGCGCCTCTCGGTTGCTTCAGCTAGGCGGCACGAAGGCCGCGATCCGCCGACCGCTCACGGGCGACTTGCTCGGTTTCAGGCTCGCCGCATCACACCCTTCAATTGAATTGAAAAATCGACTTGCCAGGCATCCACGGTGACCTAAGTTTGAGTGGATCGCCTGGGGCCTTCAGGTCCACGAGCGATCACACAACCTGACTGGCTTCTCGTTCGACCGGGAGAACCTTGACTGCTCCGGGTTTCTCTCGATTCCCAGCGTGATGTGTGGGATGGCCCCCGTTCTCCAATAGCGGACTGTCATCCGCGTTCCCGACCCCATCATAAGACCCGCTTGCGGGAGTCGCTCATGGTATGCGCGGAGATCACCCCGGCTTCGCTCCAGCCAGCTCGTCCCTGGTGGTCCTCGCTGCTTCATGGCCTGCGGGAACTGGCCGCGAACCGGGCGTGCCTGCTCATGGGACTGCTGGCAGTCAACGCGATTTTCCTGCCCTACCGCAGCCGCTACCACGACGCGGTGCTGTACGAGTTCCAGGTGGCGAACCAGGCGGACCCGGGCCGGTTCGCGGGCGACCTGTTCTTCGAGTTCGGCTCACAGGACAGCTACTCGCTGTTTTCCCGACTGATGGCCCCGCCGGCACGCTTGATTGGCCGGCCCATGTTGTTCTGGCTGGTCTATCTGGCTGGTAACACAGTGTTTTATCTCGGTCTGATCCGCCTGGTTCAGGCGCTCTTCCCAAACCGCGTCGTCGCGGTGCTTGCGCTTCTGTGGCTGGCGATCGACCATGTCCCGGTGGGCGGCCTACATATCTTCTCGGCAAACGAGTCCTTCACGACGCCTCGGCTCCTGGCCAACGCACTCGTATTGCTCGGCCTGGAGCGATTGCTGGCCGGTCGCGTGGTCGTGGCTGGCGGGCTGCTGCTAGGCGCCATGGCGCTGCACCCTCTGATGGGCTTCGTGGGACTACTGATGGTCGGAGCCTGGGCCCTGTTGCGAGCACCTCGACCATTGCGATCGTGGTTGCTGGGGGGGTTGGCGGCGGCCTCGGTCATGCTGGTGATTCCGGCCATGGGCACGCGGGTGCTGAGTCAGATGGACACATTCTGGCTCGAGCAGTCGCGGTGGGTCGGACCATACCTGTTCGGCACGGAGTGGGCGGCGGTGGACTGGCTCCGTGCGTGCGCCACGCTGGGCGTCGTGGTCCTGGCACGGTGGTCGCTGCCCTGGCCGCCTCGGGCCCAGCTCTTCATGACGGCGTTGGTCGTGGTGACGGTGCTGGGAATCGTGGGCACACTGGCCGCTTGCGCGCTGCCGTACGCCTTGCTGGTGCAGGGGCAGCCATTCCGCATCCTCTGGCTCAGTCAAGTCTTAGCTACGCCACTGGCGCTGGCGTTGGCGTGGAGTTGGTGGCGCCGGGGCGACTCCCGCCACCGCGCGGGATCGTTCTGCCTCCTCGTCGTGCCAATGCTGGGCAACTCCGATCCGGGGGGACCGATGGTGTGCCTGCCGCTCTGTTCGGCGGCCATCCAGCTTCTGGCAGGCGAACGTGCCGGAGCGCATCTCGCGACGTTGCTCCTGGGGGGTTTGACGGTCGGCTTCGGTGTCTGGTCGGTTCTGCAGACGGCGACAAGTAGCTGGGTTTTCATATCTTCATGGCCGAGCCTGGCGGCGCAGTTGGACGCCCGATTGCTGCTGATCACCGTGCCTTGCCTGGTCGAGCCGTTCCTCCGGTTTGTGCTCGCTCTGATGTTCCTCATGGGTCTGAGGCAAGTCCTCGGTCATGGCCGCCGCTTTCAGCTCACCGGCGCGGGACTCGCTCTCTGCGTACAGGGCGTGGCTCTGCTCATCACCCATCCCTTGGTCTATCGCGACCGGTTGGTGCGGCACGAGGGCGAGATCGCCTGTTTCCGGTCGTACATCCGGGACCATCATCCCGACCTGTCGAGGCCGCCGACGGTGTACTGGCCGGAGGGCCAGCTCGAACACGTCTGGTACGACCTGGATTGCCGTAGCTATTTCGCCCACGTGCAGACGGTCGGCAACGTGTTCCACCGCGAGACGGCCGTGGAAGTCGCCCGCCGCGCCGATCTGGTCGGGCGGTTCGAGATGGAATTGACGCGATGCTGCCCCCTCATCTTGCCCCCGAACCTGATCCGCGGCCGCGCCGCGCTGTTCGGACTGGGCCTGAATGCGGCTGGGCCAGGCGCCGACGATGTCGTGCGGCTTTGCTCCGACCCGCGGCTGGATTACGCGATCTTGCGCCAGGAACTGCCCGGCTGGTACGCCGCCCGCCACGGTCACTGGTTCCTCTACGACTGCCGGGAGTTGCGTGCGCGGAGGGCCGATTTTCGTGCCGACTCGATCACCACGTACTCCGTTCGAGACCCAAGGGAGCAACTATGAGAGTGGCGATCATCGGCGCGGGGCCAGCCGGTCTGGCCGCGGGTGAGGTCCTGTCTCGACGGGGCGTACAAGTCGAGGTCTTCGAGGCATCCAGTACCGTGGGCGGCATGGCCCGCTCGTTCAGCCTTTGGGGACAGACCGTCGATCTGGGGCCTCACCGGTTCTTCAGTCAAGACCCGACGGTCAACCAGTTCTGGCTCGACGTTGTCGGGGCTGATGTCCGAATGGTCGATCGCCTGACCCGCATCTTTTACCGCGACCGCTTCTTCCGCTACCCGCTGGAAGCGCGGAATGCCTTGTGGAACTTGGGCGTGCTCGAGGCCGCGCGCTGCGTGGGCAGCTAC
>JBMFUH010000518.1:0-5454 GCA_049966735.1 Isosphaeraceae bacterium | reverse complement strand
TCACCCCCTCGGCCTGGGCGACGCTGGCGAACTCCTCCTGTTTGTCGCGGCCGATTTCGACGGACCGCTCCAGCCGTTCCTGGAGAGCTTGGTTTCGAGCTTGCTGCTCGGCGAGTTGCTGCTCCAGTTCGCTGATGCGAGACTGGACGGCCGTTTCATCGAGGGCATTGGCAACGTCCGCGGCCTCGCGGTAAAGCGATTGCCGCGACTGCTCGCGCTCTTGCGCCATCTTGGTGACGTCGCCGTAGCGGCCGAAAAAGACGACAAAGGCACTGGCAATCCGTTGCTTGATTGTGGGCATGACAGTTCGCTCCATCGAGGCCATGAGGGGACAATAGGCCCGCAATTGCACACATCCCGATGGAAATTGTCCAGACCGGTGCCCTCAAAAAGGAGTTTTTTGAGAAAGTGCCGCTCCAACTCGCCAATCGTGCGCCGCAAGTCGTTGCGGGATCATCACTTGACGCTTGCATGCATCCAAGCATTTGAGTTGGGGAGCCGACGTGGCACTACCTGGGCCAAGGTGCCACATCAACGATCGCCGATTGTTCACTAGCTGGGCTGGTCAGCGCCGCCGCAAGTCGATCGCCTCGCAATGCATGCACGGGTCGACGAGGTTTCGAGGAGATTCCGCGTTCGCTCCCGTGTCTCGCGACCGCGCCAACGCGGTCCCCCGGAATGGATGAACCGGGGCCGTAAGAGGTGTGACTTGAAGCCATTCCCCTCACCCAGGCATGCCGTTCTCTAGCGCCCGTTCCTTGATGGACGTGAACTCGCCAGCGGCCGATAGTATAGGGATGAGTCCTCGTCAAGTTAGGGAGCAGAGAACGAGATGACCTTCTCGAAACCGATCAGGACAGGGACGACCGCGCTCTTGCTGGCGGGGGTGGTCGTGCTCGGCACGATGGCCCGCTCCGCCCAGGCGGAACTCCTTTATTTCGAAAAGGGAGGACGCGTGCAGTCTCCAGCCCTCCTGGAGGCAGATCGGGTGAAGATCGAGCTCCCTGGATCGAGCTACGAGTTTCGCCGGGACGATTTCCGCAAGATCGAGCCTGGCTATGCGCCAGACCGCGAATGGGCAGAGCATCGCCAGCAGGCATTGGCGAAGGGATTTCCGGCCCGCTACGAGGCCCTCTGGTGGGCCATCGAGAATGGTCTGGCCGCCGAGGCGGCCGCGGAGGCGCGCGAACTGCACCGCCTGGACCCCAAGCACGCCCCGACTGCCCGGATGGCCGCCGCGCTCGACCGGCTGGATCGCCCGACCTCCGACCCTGAATTCTCCGAGTTCCAGAAGGCCTTGGGCGTGCCGATGACCGTCGCCCGCGGACCCCACGTCCTCCTGCTTCATCAGCGGGACGAACCGGAGGCCAGCGAGCGAATCGCGCTTCTGGAACGCGTGATCACCGACTACTACCTCTTTTTCGCAGCGCAAGGGCTGGAGCTCAAGGTGCCCGCGCGTCGCTTGATATTCGTCTGGTTTGGCGACCAGACCGCTTACCTGGCGTTCCTCCAGTCGCAGAATGCGAGGGCCTTCGCCTCAACCCGCGGCTATTTCCACCCCACCTGGAATGCCGTGGTGAGCTATGACAGCCGCAACTCCGACAGCAATCGCCAGCTTCGCGAGGCTGCCCAGGCCCGCCGCGACGAGCTCCGGCGGTTTCAGGATCTCGTGGACGGCCTGTCGGCTCGTACCAAGGTCCGCGTCACGCTCACCGGCGAGTCGGCCCGCACGCTCGACCGCACCAGGGCCCTGGCCCTCGCCGGGCGTCTGGAGCGAGAGATCCGCCGCCAGGAGCTGCTGTCCGAGCTGGATCGAAGAGCCGTGGACGAGGGAACCGCCGCGCACGAGATGGTCCACCTGCTGGCGGCCAACAGCGGGCTCCGGCCGCGGCACGACCTCTTGCCTTTCTGGCTGCAGGAAGGGATCGCCATGCAATTCGAGGTGGTCCGCGGCGGGTGCTGGGCCGGCATCGGCCGGGCCAACGACCTGCGTCTGCCCGACTGGCGACGGATCCAGCCGGCACCTCGCCTGGAGTCCCTGGTCCGCGACACGGGCTACGGCCGCGGCTACCAGCGCGATCTTTACGCTCAGTCGTGGGCCCTGGTCTTTTTTCTCCGCTCGCAGCACCCGGCGCGGTTCTTGACGTTCCTGGACCTGCTCCGCGGCCCCGACGCCACACTCTCGGACCTTGCCCCCAGCGACCGCTGGCTGACCGTCTTCCAGCGCGCCTTCGGCAGCGATCTCGACGCCTTGGAGAACGAGTGGATGGCATTCATGTCGACCGTGCAGACTCCCCTGGAACACCACGCTCCTCCGCCTGAGCGTGCCTCGCCGAAGCCAGGTCCATCGCGCGGCGGCGGCGCGGCGGCGCGGCGGCGGATCCCGGACTGATGGAATTGACAGAATCCTGCCGATCGTCAAGAATTGTACAGACACGCTGACGGGGCGTAGCTCAGCTTGGCTAGAGCGCACGGTTCGGGTCCGTGAGGTCGGAGGTTCAAATCCTCTCGCCCCGACTGTTTTTCAAAATGAGCCCTTCGGCGAGTACGTCGAAGGGCTTTCTCATTGTGGGGACAAGAGTTACGCCATCGAGTCGGCAGTTCAAAAACACGATTTCGAGTAATCGACGCTTGGCAGGGTAGTCGGCGGTAAGCCATTGCTGCCGAAGGGTTTGCGAAAGTTCAAAAACCTTCACCGCCAATTCAGCGGTTTCGTCATGTGACCGGTCGAGCGCGTCGAGTTGCAGCTTGATTGAAGCCAGGCGGTCGCGAAGCTCGGTATGCTTGCGGGCGAACACTTCCTGGTCGATGTCTTCCGATAGTCGCATATTGAGCAGCCTGTCCTGTTGCTGCACTAGCAGCGTCTCCTGACGCTGTAGCTCCGAACGCTGGGCAAACGATTCAGCCTGGGCGTCCCGCGTCTGCGAGGCCAGCACCAGACGGAACCAGTCCCTCACTTTCTCATCTTCGACCCGCATCGTATCGAAGATGGCCAGAACCTGGGTATCGAGATCGGCCTCAGTGGCTCGAATGCGTGGATGGTCGGCTTTGTTGTAATAGGTGCAGCGGTAGTAGGTGTAAGTCCGCTCGCCCGTCTTCGTTTTCTTGGTCTTCTGCTCGCCAGTGATCGGATGGCCGCAATGACCGCACGCGATCACATCGCCCGCGTAAGCGAGCGTGTGCGACTGGTAGGCATGACCGCCCAAAAGTACCTGGACGCGGTCCCAAGTCGCACGGTCGATCAACGGCTCGTGCTTGCCCGGATACCACTCGCCCCGGTGAAGCAACTCACCGATGTAGGCACGATCCTTGAGAATGTTGTGGACGGAAGAGCGGGGAAACTTCCACTGGGATGGCCGAAAGCTCCTGCCTTCGGCTTCGAGTCGCTCGACCAGGCCGTCTAGGGTCAGATTCTCGTAAGCATAGAGTTGGAAAATGCGTTTGACGTTGCTCGCCGTCTCAGGCTCGACCGCGACGAGACCACGGCCGTCCTTGCGGAGATTACGGTAACCATAGGGTGCAACGCCGACGAACCAGCCTTCCTTGACCCGGCGGGCCTGCCCCTCGCGAACGTCGACCGATTGCTGCTCCGTGTAGAAGCTCGCCATGTTGGCGAGCGTCCGTCGCATCATCCGCCCGGCTGGAGTATTCTCCGTCGGCTGCGACACCGAGATGAACGGCAGGTCATATTCCGACTCCAGCCGCTCCAATTCGACGTAATCGAAGAGATTCCGAGCCGCCCGGTCGACCTTGTAGAAGAGCAAGCCATCGAGGAACGGGGCGTTCTTCTTGGCGTAAGCGACCAACTCGCGAAAAGTCTTGCGTTCGTCGCGCTTGCTCGCCGTTTCGGCGATTTTGAAGAGTTTGACAATCTCGCCGCCTGCCTGAGTCGCGTACCGTTTCAGGGCATCTTCCTGCACTTCAAGGCTAAAGCCCTCGCGTTCCTGTTCACGGCTGCTGACCCGAGCCAAGGCGACGAAGGATTTCATGGGGAGGATTCCGAGGACAGAGCCAGGTACAGACGACCGACACTCTGGATCATTGTAACGGCTTCTTCGGGCGTTAGCACCTCTTCGTAATAGGGCTGCCAGACCTCGATGGTACGCTCGATAAGTTCCGGCGTGATCCATTCCGGTGTCCCGGCCGGAACGGTGGCTGGGCGGCCACCGTTGGCTTCTTTGCAATCGCGTTTTTGATTGCCTTGGGACATGGGAAGAATCCTAGAAACTCTTACGCAGTTAACGGTTGCACGAATGAGTTATTGAGATCGCGTGCTTCTCAGGATTTCCGAAGGAGCGGAGGGAGCAGCCCCTCACGCTGGTATCTCTGGTATTCCTGGTGGCTGACTACCCACGCGGCAGACGGCCCGCGACCGGAGTTTCGTTTCTCCGCCCTTATCCGGCCGAGCCGTGCCCACTCCCGCACCGTAAACGGGGACTTGCCTACGAGACTGGCGAACGCGTCGATCTCGTAGTAATCCCTGGCGGTCTGCTGCGAGAGCAGAACCGCCAGGAGTGATTCGATCCGTTCGAGGCGTTCCTCGATGGTCATCACAGTTCCTCGATTCGCGGCGGCTTATCGAGTTCCTCGCGACAGACGCGGTAGACCTCGTTCAGCGCCAAACCCCGTTCTTCTTCCCGCAATACCGCCTGGATGATCCAGACGCACCGCCTGGCGATCTTGATGCATAAGGCGTGGACCGCCGGATTCGCTGATTGGTTTTCGATCAACACGCGAACGCTCCTGGATGTCAGGCGGGCTGTTTCCAGCCCGCCCGCGAGTGTGTCTATAAATCGCGCCCTGCGTCCTGCTGGACTTCGGGCTGCTCCTGGTTGTGGCTTTGAACCTGCTCGTTGTGCGTGTTGCCTTCGTGCATGTACATGACATGCGCGTGCCCCGCAAAAAGAGCGGCGGCAAGCTCAGTCCTCCCGTGATCGAACATGGGTTTGGCTGCGTCCCAGATCTGGCCGCCGACCTCCTGCAACGATTGGGCGAGGCTGGGCAACTCGCCGGACTTCACTTGTTCGATAAAATCCCTCGTTCGCTTCGACATCGCCTTCCTCCGAAAAACCGAACATCACCGCCGCTGTGAAGAACCCGGCCAGGAGTGATGCCGTAAGGAACAAACAAGCAGTGTCAAACACCGCCTTCACGAGCCCAATGCCGCGTGATTCTTTGAAATCCCATTCGTAGTAACGAATGAGTTTGGTCCATAGGGGCGGAGCGTCCGGACTGAAGGTGATCGCAACATGGGGTGAAAGTGCCAGCACTTCATCACCTTTCAACAGTTTGCGCCCGTGCTGTTGCCAGTTATCGCTGCGGTTCCATGACGAACTGGTGTTCGTTGTCCCCGACTTGCTATCACTTGAGGACGAGCCGCCACTCGAAGTGCCACCGCTGGTAAGTACGATCGTCTCTTCGCCAAGGCGATTGCTGATATATTCAGCCGTAGGA
>JBMFUH010000517.1:0-5457 GCA_049966735.1 Isosphaeraceae bacterium | reverse complement strand
CGTTCGATTCGTGGTTCCCGCCTTCTTCGTCTCCTTCCATGAGATGATCCCAGGCTTGGCCCCGTTCCGCGCCACTCTGCGCTATGGCCTGAGTGCATCACCTTGCGTAGGATGGATGGTCGTGGTCCTGTGCATCTATGGTTCTCGAGCCACTGATGAAACACGGATGGAACACGGATCAGCAAGAGGATGCGGCCGGCTGCCTGTGGCGTCAGTGTCGCCGCGCCGGACCTCGTCCCCGCATCCCATCCGTGTTCATCCGTGTTTCATCCGTGGCTAATTTCCCCCGTCCTCACTTGGGCGAGGTCCGCCGTGTGGCTACCTCGCTTCGCGCCAGCCCATGCCCCGGCCATAACCCATGCCCCGGCCATAGCCCATGCCTCGGCCATAGCCCATGCCTCGGCCACCGCCCCCGCAACCACGGCAGCCGCAACCGCAACCACAGCCGCCGCGGAATCCGGGGCCGCCGCGGAATCCGGGGCCGCCGCGGAATCCGTATCCACCGCGGAATCCGGGGCCGGCGGCGCCAGCGCCCGCCCAGACGGGCCGAAGGTCCGCATCGCGCAGTTCGATCTGGTTGTCGCCGACTTTGAGCGATTGGGCCACGTAGTCACCGGCCTTCATCTTGTCGGTTCGGAATGCCTTGACGGAGACCTCGTCGCCCACATCGAGCGCGTCAACCATGTCCGCGACGGCAGCCGCGGGCCCAAGGTGCACGTTGAGCTGCTTGCCGCCTGATGTCTTGAGCACGATGTGGGTGCCCACAGGCGATCGGCCGGTCGTTGACTCGCAAACGCCGGTGCTGATCTCGATCAACTTGCCCGAGAGCGAGACGACCTTCGGTTTGACGGCCTGGCGCGCGACGCCGGTCGAGTCGCCCACCCCTTTCTGGGCGTACGCGGCGGACGAGGTGAGACCAAGCAAGGCGATTGTCGCCAGGCTTGCCAGGAAGACGTTTCTCATTTCCATTCTCCTTGATCGGTTGCTCTTCCTAGCTCATGTGCGCCCTCGACAGACCACGTCTGCTCAACCCGGGCGAAGCAAGCTTGAAGAGCGCCTCCACAGGTGAGAAACGCCGCGCCAGGCTGGCTGGGGACAGAAATGCCTGGTTGTTTTGCATCCTTCGCGGTAGGTCGGACATTCCTGTCCGGCCGGGACGGACAGGAATGTCAGTCCCACGGCGGAATGGACTCCGCGGGCCCCGGTCCGGATCGAACACCGGGAAGTTATTCCACCCCTATTCCTTACTGCGTGGAGTTTCGCCAGGGCCCTCCCCGGCCACGTCTGCCTCCAGCTTGGAACCGACCGTAGCCAGGTCCCCAGGGTGGTCCGTTCCGTACGGGCTGCGGGGTGGATGGCACGACCGCCGTTTGACTGGGCGGCCCGATCGAGGCGGCAGACTGGGGCGCGCGGAAGACGTAACGTCCGATCAGCAGGGCAATTGCCAAGGCCAGGACGATCGTCGTGAGCGACAGGATCGCCACTGCGGGATGACGACGAGCCCGGCGTGCCAGTTGCCTGAGTGGACCAGTCCGCCGCCCTTTGATTGCTCGACCCTCGAGGAAGCGCTCGAGGTCCTCGGCCAGCTCGGATGCCGTCCCATAACGGTCGGCCGGCTCCCGCGCGGAGGCCTTGAGGACGACGGTTTCGAGATTCGAGGGAATGGTCGGGTCGTGCTTCCTCGGTGGGATGGGGACGGATTCCGAGATTTGCCGGATCAAGCTGGGCCTGTCGGTTTGGGGAAAGGCGGGGACGCCCACGAGCAGTTCGTAGAGAGTCAGTCCCAGGCTGTAGATGTCGCTGCGGATGCTGGCCTCGCCGCGCAGGCATTCGGGCGCCAGGTAGCGGAGCGTGCCGAGCCATTCGCCGGTGATCGTGAGCGGCTGCTCATCGATCAGCTTGGCGAGTCCGAAGTCGGTCAGCCAGAGCACGCCGTCCTGATCGAGCAACAAGTTGGCAGGTTTGACGTCACGGTGGAGCACGCCCTGGTCGTGGGCGTAGGCGAGCGCCTGGGCCGCCTGGATTCCCAAGCCGGCGACCCAGCAGGCCCGCTCGCGAGCGGTTGTGCCTGTCTCTTCTCGAGAGATGAGCTGGTCCAGACTGGCTCCGTCAACAAGATCCATCACGTAGTAGAGAACGCCGGCCTCCTCGCCGAATTCATGGATCGAGGCGATGTGGGGATGACGCAGCCGCGCGATTGCCTGCGCCTCGCGGAGAAAGCGCCGGCGTGTGCGATCATCTTGCAGGAGAGACGTCGGCAGGATCTTGACGGCGACCCGGCGGTCCAGCGGTTGCTGCAAGGCCTCGAAGACGATCCCCATACCGCCTCGCCCCAGCTCGTGAACCAGCCGGCAGCCTCCCAGTTGGTCCGGCAGGATCCTTGTCGCCAAGGGCTGGCCGGCCTGCTCCGCCACTTTCTGTTCCGAGAGGGACGGCTTGTTGTGTTCCAGCAGGTTGACGATGGGGAAGAGCGACCGGATGCCGTCGGCCAGGTCGGGATGGTCCGTGGCGAACGCCTCGACCGAGGGTTCGTTGCCCTCGCGCCGCGACGAGGTGAACTCTTCGGCCAGGTGGTCGAGCGCATCGAGATCGTGCAGTAGTTTCTCGTTATCCATGGGAAATGGATCGCTTTATCCAGTCCAGCTCGTCAAGAGCCCTGGAACCTGTTCCAGGACGCTTTTCAAGCGCGCGAGCGCCCGGATGTACCGCTTGGTCGCCGCGCTTTTCGTCAGGCCCAGTCGCCTGGCGACGTCGTTGTTGCTCAGTTCCTCGAAATGGCGGAGGCGGAGGATCTCGCGATCGACCGGATCGAGGCCGTCAATCGCGCGGGTCAGCCGATCGATGGTTTCGTGACGGATAGCGGCCCGGCTGGGGGTGGTGAAGTGGCCGGCCAGCCGCGCGGCCAGCACGGCCGAGCCACTCCCCGCATCAAGGGAAACCTCGCGGCTCCTGTCGCGCCACGCGCCGAAGTGTCGGCGGTGTGTTTCCGCCAATCTCTGACCTGCCAGGAGCCGGACCCAGACGCCGAAGGGCATGTCTTTCAGCTTACCGTAGTGCTCCAGGCGCTCCTGGGCGGCAAGGTAGACCTCCTGGAGCAGGTCCGCGGGCGAGACCCTCCCTCTCAAGCGCGTGTCCAGCCGTCGCTCGATCCACCGCGAAAGAGGCTCGGTCTCGTCCTGGAAGAGCGCCGCCAGGGCGTCGCGATCGCCGAGGCGCACCCGCGCCTCACATGCATTCCTACTTCGCTCGGACGAGAACATCAGCGCCGTCCCTTTGACCTCAGGTCAGCGGGCCCTCCCGGTTCGGCGAGGCTCCCTCACTGATTATACGAGTTTCACGCTCCCGGATGCAAAAATACGAAGAACCGACCAAAGGATGCACGCGGGCTTGAGGCGCTCGCTGGAACGGCACTTGTCGGCGCGCCGGGAGCCTCTCTACAATCCAGGGACAGGTAGGCGTTTGCTTCCGCGTGGAGGACGCTGCTTCCGGGGGACTTCATGGAATCTTCGCGGGACAGAGAGCAGGCGATCGAGGAACCCGAGAAGACCCAGCCTCGGTTTGGCAGCTACATCGGGCTTTTCTTCATCCTCGCCATGATCGGCATCCTCTGCTTCGAGCTGTCTCGTCACGCGGGCCTCAAGCAGGCGTTCAACGAGCTAAAGCCGGGCATGTCCCCCACCCAGGTCGCGGCCCATCTGGGCGCTGCCCGATCCGAGACGAAGTCAGGAACGCAAACGGTTCAGCGTTGGGAGATCGCGGACGGCTACACGATCGTCGTCGAGTTCCAGGACGGCAAGTTGACGAGGAAGGAGCGGAAGGCCAGGAACGATCCGCGGCCCTCTTCTCTCTCGGGACCAGGAGGTTAACCGGGGCCGACATGCTGGCTCGAACCGTCGGCCGCGGCAAGGAGCTTCATATGAGGCGAGCACCAGCCGACGAGGCAGTCCATCACATCCATCACCACGTCTTCCTCTGCTTCACGATCCGCCTGGCGTAATCGCTGACGAGCTTCCTCGAAGTGTTCGACGACGGCCGTTCTCGCGTACCCTTCGTGGAGCATCCGAGCGGCCAGAGAACGCAACTGCTGGAAAGGTTCGGGTGAGTTCAAGGCGTGTTCGATTTGCTCTTCAATCGCCATCGGAGGTAGCTCCCTGGTCTGGCCACGATTCGACCCCGGCCGGGACGGACAAGAACGTCCGTCCCACGGCGGAATGGACTCCGCGGGCCTCGGTCCGGATCGAATTCCGGGAGCTTATGCAAGCCGGGCAACGGCGCACGAAGCCCGCGTCCTCCCATCGGGAGCGGACGAGCGGCATGGAGATCGTTTCGGGCTCGCCATGCAGTCCCAGCTTGAAATCGATCCACTCCATCCGATGGGTGCATCCCTGGTGTGGACATCGGGGATCGTCGTAATGAACATGCGGAGACGCCATCGCGCGCAGTCCACCTTCCCGGTGGAACCTGTCAAGCTCCTTCAGGCGAGAGGCTGATAGGGTGTGTGTGGTCGCATGGTCTGCTCCGTCCAGTCGTGCGCTGGTAACAATCAGGCAGCCCGACTCCTCCCTCTATCATATTCAGGCAATCAGCCGGGCTGCCCGCACGATCACCCCCGCTTCTTCTCGAGCTGCATGTTCAGGCCCAGGCCGCGGATCTCGTTGGTGAGCACGTCGAAGCTGGCGGGAGTGCCGGCCTCGAGGGTGTTTTCCCCCTTGACCATGCTCTCGTAGATCTTGGTGCGGCCCTCGACGTCGTCGGATTTCACGGTCAGCAGCTCTTGCAGGATGTACGCCGCGCCATAGGCTTCCAGCGCCCAGACTTCCATCTCGCCGAACCGCTGGCCGCCGAAGCGGGCCTTGCCGCCCAAGGGCTGCTGGGTGATCAGCGAGTAGGGGCCGGTGGCGCGGGCGTGGATCTTGTCGTCGACCAGGTGGTGGAGCTTGAGCATATAAATGTAGCCCACCGTGACGCGCTGGTCGAACTTGTTGCCGGTGCGGCCGTCGTAGAGCACGGCCTTGCCGTTCTCGGGGAGACCGGCGTCCTTGAGGCACTCGCGGATCGTATCCTCGCTGGCGCCGTCGAAGACCGGGCAGACGGCCTGGAAGTCGAGCTTGGCCGCGGCCCAGCCCAGGTGGGTCTCGAGAATCTGGCCCACGTTCATGCGGCTGGGGACGCCCAGCGGGTTGAGCAAGATCTCCACGCCCGTGCCATCGGCCAGGAACGGCATGTCTTCCTCGGGAAGAATCTTGGCGATGACTCCCTTGTTGCCGTGGCGGCCAGCCATCTTGTCGCCCACCGAGATGACCCGCTTGGTGGCGATGTACACCTTGACCATCTGGAGCACGCCCGAGGGGAGCTCGTCGCCCCGCTTCAGGCTGTTGAGCCGCCGCTCCTTCTCGTCCTTGAGGGCCTCGATCCGAGGCGCGTACTGGCGGACGACGTTCCTGGCCTTGGTCGAGG
>JBMFUH010000516.1:0-5462 GCA_049966735.1 Isosphaeraceae bacterium | reverse complement strand
CCGCGCGAATCGTCTCCGCGGCGCAGGGCAGGGGCCTCATTGATTTCGGCTCGCGCCGGGGACACGGCCCTCACTCCGGGTTGCTCGCGGCTCGCGCTTCTTACATCGCCGGTTTCGAATCGACCAGCAACGTCGAGGCCGCGCGCTTGCTGGGCATTCCGGCCTCGGGAACCATGGCCCACTCCTGGGTCCAGTCGTTCGACTCCGAGGAGGAAGCCTTCGAAGCCTACGCCCGGACGTTCCCCGGCGCGACGACCCTGCTGGTCGACACGTATGACACGCTGGAGGGTGTGAGAAAGGCCGCGGCGGTCAGTCCACCGATCCAGGCCGTGCGACTGGACAGCGGAGACCTGGCCAGCCTGGCGCAAGGGGCCCGGGCGATCCTGGACAAGCACGACCGCCGTCAGGTCAAGATCCTGGCCTCTGGCGACCTCGATGAGAACGAGATCGCCCGCCTGATCTCCGCCGGGGCACCGATCGACGGATTCGGCGTGGGGACCGAGCTGATCACCTCCCGCGACGCCCCCGCGCTTTCCATGGTCTACAAGCTGGTCGAGATCGACGGCGAGGGGCGGATCAAGCTCAGCCCGAACAAGAAGACCTACCCGAGGACCAAGCAGATTTTCCGGCGTCGCGACGCGGCCGGAACGTTTTGTGGCGACCTCGTCACCCGGGCCGATGAGACAGCGGAAGGTGAGGCATTGATGGAGCAGGTCGTCCGCCAGGGCCAACTGGTCCGGCCGCTCCCCGACCTGGGCGCCATCCGCCAGCACTGCGCTTCCCAGCTCTCCAGTCTTCCCGAAAGACTCAAGAAGTTGGATGCCACCGGCGATTATCCAATCGAGTACAGCGATCTGCTCGAGGACGAGGCCAGGCGGTTGATGGAGCAAGGGAAGTGAATTCCGTTGTTCCCCACAGCCGAACTTGTCCTTTACACCCCACTCCGGAATCCATACGATCCCGGCAAGGCGGGGAGACCAGAGAGGCTGGCACGCTTGCACGCGCTTGCACAACGCAAGGCTTCCCGCCTCGCCAGCAACATTCCCGAAATCTCCAGCCAGCCCAAATCACCGCAACGGTCCGCGGAAGGAACGCGCGGAAGGCGAACGTCATGGCGAAGATCGTCAGTGTTGCCAATCAGAAGGGGGGCGTGGGGAAGACCACGTCCGCCATCAATATCGCCGCGGGGCTGGCCAAGTCTGGCCGGTCGGCGCTGGTGATCGACATCGACCCGCAGTGCAACGCGACCAGCGGGCTGGGGATCGAACCGGCGGGACGGCATCCCTTGCTCGCGGGCAAGCCGCTGGCGGAGTGCGTGGTCGAGACGTCGCAGCCGCGCCTTTTCGTGCTGCCGGGGTCGCAAAGTCTGGCCGACGCCGATGCGCTCTCGGCCTCCAATCGCCAGCGGGCGGCCACTCTCCGCCAGCAGTTGACCGGCGAGCTGAGCCATTTCAACTACGTCTTCCTGGACTGTCCTCCGTCGCTGGGACAGCTCACGAGGGCGGCGCTCGGCGCCTCGGCGGAGATCTACATTCCGATCCAGTGCGAGTACTTCGCGATGGAAGGGCTTTCCCAGATCATCGAGCTTGCCAGGCAGACCAAGGCAAGAGAGAACCATCGTCTGGAAATTGGCGGTATTGTGCTCACGATGTACGATCCCGGGCTGGAGTTGGCTAACGAAGTCGCGGGTGAGGTCCGACAGTATTTCGATGAAACGGTTTTCGAAACACTGATCCCCCGCGACGTGCACATCAGCGAGGCGCCTAGCCACGGGCTGAGTGTGCTCGAGTACGCCCCCCGGGCCCGCGGCGCCCGGGCATATACGGAACTGGTCATGGAGGTCTTGGACCGTGAATAAGCGACGCCTGGGACGCGGTCTGGAAGCACTGCTGGGTCGTGAGGAAGGGGGGTACGAGCCAGACTCGCTCGAAGCCTCGGAGCTGATTCACGTCGCCGTGGACCAGATCGATCCCAATCCTTTTCAACCTCGTCGCCACTTCCCGGCGGCGGAGATCGCCTCGCTGGCCGATTCGCTGCGTCAGCACGGCATGCTGCAGCCGATCCTCGTTCGTTCAATCGGCCTGCGCTATCAGCTCATCGCCGGCGAGCGCCGGCTCAGGGCCAGTATCGAGGCCCAGCTTCACGAGATCCCCGCACGCGTCCTGGACCTGGACGACCAGCGGGTCTTCGAGCTGGCGATGGTGGAGAACCTCCAGCGCGAGGACCTCAACGCGGTGGACAAGGCCACGGCCTTCCGCGACTACCTCGGCCGCTACGGCGGCACCCAGGAAGAGCTTGCCAGCCGGCTGGGCCTGGATCGTTCCACCATCTCCAACCTGATCCGCCTGCTGGAATTGCCCGAGGAAGTCCTGGCCTCCGTACGCGACGGTGAGATCTCCCAGGGCCATGCCCGGGCGTTGCTCGGGCTGCCCGACGCCGACAGCCAGCGTGCCGCCTGTCGGCGCATCATCAGCGAACACCTCAACGTCCGTCAGACCGAGGCCCTGGTGGCAACCGGGATTCCCACTCCCGCCCGGACCAGGGTCCGCCGCGACCCCGCGCATTCACCCGAACCGAAGGCGCCCCATCTCGTCGAGCTGGAGCAGCACCTGCACCAGCGGTTCGGTACGGCGGTCTTGATCCGCTCCAAAACCCCGGAGCGGGGTCAGATCATCATCGACTACAACTCGCAGGAAGAGTTCGATCGCGTCACCTCGCTGATCCGCGGGAGCGGCGAACAGCAGCACCAATCCTGATGTGAACAATCTCGCGGGGAAGCCCCCTTGCCCGGGCATGCGCACGACGTTGTCATTCGCATCCAGGTGGGCAGCAGGCTTCCCATTTCTTTGGGTCCCCCAGCCGGTTCGAGAACTCAACGGGACGAAAACGACCAGGCGCGTCTGGGATCATCACGTCGCTTTTCCGCCCTAAGACACGTTTGAGATTACACTAAGAGCCAACCAGCCTGGCATGCTCGTGGGACGGCACCTGGCTTGCTCTGGCCAGACCCTTGCCGGTCGCCGATTTCATGCGACAATCGGCTCCAGTCCAGCTTGATGAGGGAAGTCGCATGGGATGGACTCGATGAGGTCGTCACGGCCCGGGGGATTTGCGCGACGTCGTGGAATCCCAGGCTGAGAAGGACACCAGGCTCGACACCAGGTGGTGCATCATGGATCTGCAACCGGATGACGACCTCGAGGAAGAGGGGCTGAGCGACGCGCTCGTCCGCATCGTCCAGGACGACAGCAAGATCGAGCAGCTCCGCAAGGAGCTGGGCAGTTTCAGCCATCGCTGTCGCAACGTGCTGGGCGGCATGAAGATGAGTCTTTACCTCATGAAGCGCAGCGCGACGGGATCGCTGCCTGGCTGGTGGGATGAAATCGAGCGGAACTACCAGGGTATCGAGCGGCTCATCGACGAGTTGCAGACAATTTACCGCCCCATGTCGTTGACCCCGATTCGCGCTCCGTTCGGCACGCTGGTCCGAAATCGCGAGCCTTCCTGGCGAGAGTGGTTCGCCAGCCGGAAGGGACGCCTGGAGATCGTCCCGCCAGCCAAGGAATCAGTCTGCCAGTTCGACCCGATGTGCCTGAGAATGGGCTGCGACGCGTTTCTCCGCTGGAGGGCATCCATGTTGCCTCCAGGGCAGACCGGCCGGTTCTCCTGGCAGACTGACGGAGAGCAACTTCACGCGTGCTGGCAAGAGCGGCCATCCGGGCCACTGCCCCATGAAGACACGAAGCGAAGTCCTGCAAGAGAATGCACGCGGCCTTCGTCCGGCAACCAGATGCTGGCCTTGCCCCTCTTGGCCCGGGTGATCAAGGCTCATGGAGGAGTGATCCAGTGGACTCGGTCGCCAGCCTTTCAGGTCGAGTTCGGCTGGCCGCTCGAGCAACCCGCCGACGTGTTGCAGACCGTCCCTTGACCAGGACGCAACGAAGCGCTTACGATGCCATCAGGCTTGATCGCGGGGTGTAGCGCAGCCTGGTTAGCGCGCCTGCCTTGGGAGCAGGAGGTCACCAGTTCGAATCTGGTCACCCCGATTTTTGGGCTGCCGAGCGGCCAAGAAATAGAGCAGGAGAGCGGAGAAAGGGGAAAAGGAGAGCCAGACAAGCTTCGCCCGCTCTCCCGCGGTTTCCTCTCTACTCTCTCCTTTCTGCCGCCGCACGGTCGATTGAAGAGCAGGAGAGCGGAGGAGAACATGCCGCCTTACCCTTTCCCGCCGCCCTCATTTCGTTGTCATTCGCTGCGGGCCCCCCGTTGCTGCCCTCCATGATTCCACCTGGAGCGCTCACATGGCGTTCGCCTTTGAGAAACTCCTTGTCTATCAGAAGGCAGTTGACTTTGCCGATCAGGTCCGCGCTCGGACCGAGCGGATGCAGCGTGGTTACGGTTGCGAAGTCACCTGAAAATCGAAACGACGCCACCTCACCATTCGGCCAGCCGTGACACACCCCGGTGTTCCGTACCGCCGTTGCTTCGCTCGCGTATTCCTTCCATAATAGGAGATCGGCCCCGGCATCGGCTGAGTTTTGGAACCATCGGCTTTCAGCGTCTCGCATTTCAGGCGAGGCACGACCATCGTTCTTTCCCAGGTCGGGCAATTTCCTGCAAGAGTCTCGCGAGGTAGGGCACGCGGTGGGCAAGGAACAGAATCCCGCTAAGATTCGGGCGGCAAGGGCCGCGGCGGAACTCGTCGAATCAGGGATGCTCGTCGGCCTGGGCACGGGATCGACGGCCGTGCTCATGGTCCGGCGGCTGGGCGAGCGGGTCGAGCAAGACGGTCTGAAGATCATCGCCGTGCCGACCAGCGTCGCCACGGCCGAGCTGGCGCACACGCTGCGCATTCCGCTCCGCGAGCTGGACGATGTCAGCGGTCTGGACATGAACCTCGACGGCGCGGACGAGGTCGATCCCCACTTCCGGATGGTGAAGGGCAGGGGCGGTGCACTCCTGCGCGAGAAGATCGTCGCCTGCGTCGCCTCCCGCCGCGTGACGATGATCACCCCCGACAAGCGCGTCAACCGGCTCGGCGTGAATGCCCCGATCCCGATCGAGGTCAGCAACGTGGGGCTGAGACACACCGAACGCCGGCTGCAAAAGCTGGGGGCCAGGACCACCATTCGCCGCAAGACCGATGGTTCGCTCACCCTGACCGACGGCGGCAATGCGATCATCGACTGCCACTTCGACGTCATTGACGACCCCGAAGAACTCGACACCCGGCTTCAGTCCGTCGTCGGCGTGCTCGAGACAGGGCTGTTTCTCGGTCTCTGCGACCTGCTCGTCGTCGGCACGGCCGACGGGGTCGAGCAGATCGAGGCGACCGGAACGCGCAATCCGGGATGCGGCTGCTGAGTCTGCCTATCTGTAGTGTCCGCTCCGCGGACCATGGACGTCGGCGGGGGATCGGTCCGCACAGCGGACCCTACAGGTAACCCTGGCCGGGCGGGGATCGG
>JBMFUH010000515.1:0-5465 GCA_049966735.1 Isosphaeraceae bacterium | reverse complement strand
AAAGATAGCTCAGTATACTCGTATTTAAATCCGTTCTGAAGGACTCCCGTTTCAGATGGACCCAAAGCCGGGGAGCAGACCAGGCCTGGCCGCAGGCCTTCCTCGGCCGAGGCCAGGACAAGGACGATGATGTGACTTCCCGGTTTTTCGTCATTCCTCAGTTTCGTTCCCCCGCCGGGACCTGGAAATCAACGCCTTCCTTCACTTCGCTGGCCGAGAGTGAGAGCATCTTGCTGGTCCCTCGCGGGGCCTGGCGGACGTCGCCCCAGAAAGGGGCGACCTGGATAAACTGCTCGCCGGGGCGGATGAACTTGAGGGTGAACGTGCCGTCGTCCGCCGTGATCGTGGTCGGATCGTAGTAGCGGTTTTCCAGTCGATCGCCGGCGCTCGCGCGAACCTCACGCCGGGCGATCGGATGGCCTGCCGTGTCGATCACCCGCCCTTTCACGGTCGCGGGGCGGGTCAGCTTGATCTCGACGTTCTGCCGCTTCTCACCGGGTTTCGTATGGAAAGGCGGCAAGACGCCGTTGGCCCAGGTTCGCCACTCTTGGAACTTGCCGTCATGGGCGACGAGGTTGTATTCACGGCTGCCGCTGGCAGGCAGAATCGTGGTGAACCGGCCGTAGGCGTCGCTCTCCACGCTGAAGCGAGTGTCCCCGGTCAACGAGTTGCCGGTGCCCGAGAGCGCGGGGGCGACCGTCGCGCCGCGGACGGGATGGCCGTCAGGGTCGATCACCCGCCCTTCGATCGTCGCCCCGCGCTCCATGACGATCGTCACCGGTTCCATTCCGGGGTGAAGGTCGAAATCAAGGTAGTCGAAGTTCCGCTGCCAGCCCCCACGTGCTTCGTCGATCCTCCGCCGGCTCCAGGGGCTCATTGCCTGGTCGGACCACCACCGCGCGAAGCCAGCCGCCTCGACCTGGAAGTTGAACTTGCCGGGGAGCATGTCGGGGATGGTCACGAGGCCGTCCTCGCCGGAGCGGCCCTGGATTCCGGGATGCTCCCAGTGCCAAAGCCGGACGCCTTCGACTGGCTCTCCGGTCTCGGAGTCAACCGTCCTGGCCTGGAAGACCACTCCGCGAGTCAAGGGGATGTCGAGATGCCTGGTCTCGTCCGGCCCGATTGCTGTCTGGGGCAAACGCGCCACGCCGACGTCCGGCACGCGCACCTGGATGTCGTAGACATCTTCCTGGGCATACATCCGATAGCGGCCCGCGGCGTCGGTCGTCGCCTCGGTCCAGATCTCGGTGATGATCGTCCTGTCAGCCTGCTTGGGGCCGTTGTTGGCCCGGATGAGCGCGTTCTTGACCGGCTTGCCGGCGGGATCGGTGACCGTTCCCTCGAAGAAAGTCTTGTTCCCCAGCACGACCACCCAGCCGGGCTTGCCGGTGGGCTGGGTGAGGAAAAGCTGGGGCGTGTAGCCGGGCTTGCGGAACCACACCTCGACCTTGCGATCGCGATCCAGCTTGTTCAGGCGAAAGAACCCGCGCGCGTCGGTCTTCGTCTCGTTGCCGGCGTACCAGGTCCAGGCGTCGACCTCGACCCCCTCGATTGGCTTGCCGCTCGGGTCGACGACGACCCCGGCCAGCTCATCCGGGCGCACGTCGGCCGGACCGTCCACATGGGGCCCCTTCGCGCCCAGGATCGGCAGCTTGATGGTTACCATTCCGCCTGGTCCGGGAATGACGGCGGCCTCGTGCTCCGAGCCGTCGGCCAGAAGGATCCGCAGGCGGGCGGTCGAGCCGACGGGGACGACATCGTTGGGATTGGGTGGAAGCTGGAACTCGCCCTTGGCGTCGGTGAAGGTGTCGGGCCCGCCCAGGGGCATGCAGAATGCTCCCTGACAGATCCCCACGATCTTGGCTCTTGCCACAGGCGCACCGGCCTTGTCCAGTATGCGTCCGCGAACCGTCACGGCCCTCACGATCTCGATGAGTGGCACCACGAAATGAGCCACGCCCTCGGGAATCGTCACCGTCCGGCTCGAACCTTCGTTGGGCAACCTCGTGAAGCCGGCCGGCGGCCCCATCACGTAGAAATAGGTCTCACCAGAGGGCAAGCGGTAATGAAAGCGGCCGCTGGCATCGGTCTTGGCCCCTCGGGTCATGGCGCCACTCCGGGGCCGATAGGGACCGTAGACGCCGACCTGGGCATTGGGAATCGCCAGCCCCGTTCCCTGGGCCACCACGGTCCCCTCGACCTGCACGCCTTCGATCAACTCGATCATCACGGCCCTGGTCCAGCCCGGCTTGAGCTCGACGTCCTGGGCGGCGCGGTAGGTCCAGGGAACGTCGGCGCTGGGCTCGTCGACGAAGATGTTGACCGTCCCTTCGTGGAGATCGTCGAAGACGAACCGGCCGTCGGCGTCGGTGACGACCGTCTGTTCGAAATTTGTTATGTGCGGGGAGCGCCCGCCCCGGGAACGACTGGACTGATACATGACTTTGAGCCCGGCGACCTTCACTCCCGGCAGCTTCGTGGTCACGCGTCCCTGCACCCGCGCGGCGGCGACGGTGGAAAGTCTCGTGTCCGGTCCCGCCGCCGGGACGAATCCCATTTCCTCCATAATTCTGTCGTTGTAATCTCCCGCCTCGACGTGACCCTTGGTCCGCATGTGCTTGCCGTCGACCGTGGTGACGGCGAGCCGGAGCCAGGCCTTTGGTGGAAGGCTGTCGAAAGAGAAAGCGCCGCGCGCGTCGGTCTTCGTGACGATGAGATGCTCGAGCGGACTCCCCGTGAGGACCTCGCGGCGGAAATACACGAACGCGACACCGGTACTTCTTCGCCCGGCCTGTTTGTTCTCGAAAGATAGGGCGATCATCTCCAGCTTGACCGTGGCACCGGCGACCGGTTTACCGGAGCCGTCGACGAGAGTCGCGGCATGTCGCTCGGGCTTGACCAGGCGGAGCTTCAGTTCGCCAATTCTCTCTTCCTCGCCGGTCCAGTGCGACGTTCCGGTCGTGCTCCATCCGGCTTTATGGGCACAGAGATAAACCGAGAATTCGCCGGGCGGCGGGCCCCACGAGAAGCGACCCTGGCTGTCGGTCTTGAGGACGTGATGGTTGGGTGTCCTCGTGTCGAGTAGACCGACGACCACGGTCGCGCCGGCGATGGGCTTGCCGTCGCGATCCTGGACGACGCCGGTGACTGGTCGAGCCTGCTGGGCGGCAGGTCGTCCCTCCGCGGCGCGGAGAGGGATGCCCATGCCTGCCAGACCTCCCAAGGAGAATACGCAGGCGAGAGTGAACAGCCTTTGACGGGAAGATAGGACATTCATGCCTGGCATGTCAACCTCCAGAAAGAGCCAAACGCGCGTGTGAGGCGTTTCGGTCAAGGATGCGCTCGAGACCGGCCTGCTTGCCGGTCGGGGTGGCAGAGGCTGTCGTCGATGATGGTGCGGTCGCCCCGGCCGCCGGCCTGGACCCAGATCACCACGAGAGGGTCGAGGGATAGGTTGATGGCGTAATGGCAGAGGCCCGGAGGCACGAAGAGGGTTGCGCCCTGGGTGAGCTGGTGCTTGCGGCCTTCAACGATGCATGTGGCTGTCCCCTCGACGATCGTGATCGCCTCGTCGCGGAGGGCGCGGTAGCAAGGGAGGCGTCCGCCAGGCTCGAATCGGCCGATGCCGCCGTACAGGCCCCAGTCGTCGCGGTCTGGGTCGCAGAGTTCATGAAAGAGGGCGCGGTGAGCCTTTTCCAGCGGCGCGGCCTGATCGCCGCGGTTGATCCACTCCCCGTGCACACGGCCCGTCGCGCCCAAGGGCTGCTCCTGGGGGTCGAACCGGGCGTTGACCCACATCTGCAAGGGCGCGTTCGAGGCCAGTACGACCTGAAAGACGGTCGGCTCGCTGGCGGAGAGGTTGACCACGCGCCGGGGGATTTGGCGGGGAAGCGCGGCGCTGTCGAACCTCTGGAGTCGATAGCGCCGGTCTTCCACGTCGAGGGCCCCATCTCCTTCCAGGAGGATCAAGGCTTCGGTGAACGGGCGGGTGTACGCGGGATAGCTTGCCCCGGGGGCGACGGTGAGCAAGCCGATCAGCAGGTTTTCTTGTCCAGCCCCCGCGCCGACCAGAGAGCGGAGCGTGACCCCGGGAAAGATTGTCACGGCCGCGGCTTCGTCGAGGCGGCCGGTGGCCTCGATTCGCCTGGCCTCATTGTCCCCAGGTGATCCGGGAGTCGTCATCGTGGCCCCTCGAGTAAGCGGTAGCGGACAGGCCGCCCGATCCTTGCCGGTGGTGGGATCACGGGTGCCTCTCCTCTTGCGCGAGTCTAATGAGAGGACTGGTGGTGATCAACCGGGACGACCAGGGCGTCGGCGCCGCGGCTGTCGCTTCCAGGCGCGAAGGAAAGGGCGAGAGGTTTCTCCAGGGATGTCGATCAAGCAACATCACGTGTCGCCTGAGCAAATGATGGTTTTTTCCAGCTATTTCGTGGATCGCGCGGGAATGAGATCTTGATCCTCTGACGTCTCGAAACCCGCATACGAGGAGCGTGAGAGTCTGCAAATGGTGGATATATCGGGATAAAATCTTGTAGAAAATCGAAAATTCGTGAGAAATCCATCTTTATTGCTCTGCCGAGGCTGTTATATTAACTAATGATTCCGCGCAAGATCGGCGAATGACCCGATCGACGAGGCTTCAACTCTGACGGAGATTTTTCCCATGGCAATGAGCAAGAACGGTGGCGAGAGCAAGGCCAAGAAGGCCGCTCCCAAGGCCGCGGCCGAGAAGGCTGAGTCGAAGAAATCCGAGCCCGCCGCCCCGACGGCCAAGAAGGCCGCGGCGAAGGCAACCGCGAAGAAGGCTTCTTCCAAGAAGGCGACCGCTCCCAAGTTGACGCCGCCCCAGATGAGCCTGCTCGAGGCAATCGCCCAGGTGACGCAGCCGCCAGGCTATGTCGCCGAGAAGAAGCCCGAGCAGAAAGTCGTCGACGCGCTCTTGCGGCACAAGCTGGTCAAGAAGGGGAAGAAGGACGAGAAGACCAAGAGCTTCTTCGTCTCGATCTCGATGGCCGGGAAGAAATTCCTGGACACCGCCAAGTCGGCCCCGGCCACCAAGGCCTGAGCAAGACCGACTCCGGTGACTTTGCCCGCGCCCGCCGATGACGGTCGGGTCAGGGTGCCGTGCGGCCTCTTTTCTGAGCTGTCAAGGCCCGGAGGGCTTGGCTTTCGCGGTGCGCGCTGTTGCCGGAGTTCGCCACGAAGGAAGAAACGAGATTCAACTTCCCGATTTTTGAAGACGAAGACACCGGGAGTCGCTTGCCCAACCCTGGAGCGGCCACGGTCCCTCCCGGCGCGCCGGGAGGGGCGGTGCCCGCCCCGGGGACCGAAGTGGACCAGCACAGAGGGCTTTTGGAGTAGGTCGAACATTCCTGTCCGTCCTCCAACGGAATTGACTTCGCGGGATCCTCCTTTCATTCCGCTCTGCCACGGGCCAGAGCCTGCCCATCGACGATTGCCCTCCG
>JBMFUH010000514.1:0-5468 GCA_049966735.1 Isosphaeraceae bacterium | reverse complement strand
CCAAGCTCTTGAAGTGCTCGGGACAACTGGGGCGGCGAACTCTGAGCAGGCTTCGGGGTCCTGGCCGTGTTGACCAGGCGATGACCCAATCCGACTGCCGCTGCGGAAGGGAAACGGCGGAGGAGATGGTCCTCATGAAACAGCCACCCAGAGCACGTCAGACACTGCTGCCCCGTCTTCTGCTGCTCGGATCTCTGATTGTGGTCGTGGGCCTGGCGGGATGGATCTGGTCTCGCGGAACGGGAACTCACTGGCCCGAGGTGGCTCGAGCACGCCGCCTTCTGGAACGAGGCGAGGCCGACCTGGCGTACCAGGCCGTCGCGGGGATCCGGGACGAACGCGAGGGCGCCGCCGAAGGTCTCGCTCTGGCCGCCCAGGCGCTCCTCTTGCGCGGCAAGCTGGCACCGGCGCGGGTGATGCTGGAACGCTCACTCCAGATCAAGCCCGATCAACCCGAAGTCGTGACACTCCTGAGCAAGCTTTACCTCACCGCGGGCGAGGGCCGTCGCGCGATGCCTTTGCTCCTCGAGGCGGTTCGGCTCGAGCCTGCCAATTATCGCCCTTGGGTCGCTCTGGCAATAGCCCATCAGGACCTGGCAGAGACCCCGGAAGCCGTCGACGCCTTCACACAGGCCCTGCGACGCTCGCCGCCACCCGCGGAGGCCAGGAAATGCCGGCTCGGGCGGTTGCGCGCGATGATCGATCTGCACAATCTGGAAGGCGCCTCAGCCGACCTCGCGGAACTCAT
Organism: Isosphaeraceae bacterium; assembly: GCA_049966735.1. Taxonomy (GTDB): domain Bacteria; phylum Planctomycetota; class Planctomycetia; order Isosphaerales; family Isosphaeraceae; genus Aquisphaera. Next base: position 4,720 of record JBMFUH010000514.1, on the reverse strand, counting down.
GAAGGAGTCGCCGGAGGACCCCAAGGTGCTGGTCCAGGCTGCTCGCCGGGCTTACGAACTGGGGAATGAGGACGAGGCGAGCAAGCTGGTCGACCGGTCCCTGCGCGCGGGCCCCGATGATGAGGATGCGCTGCTCTTGCGGGCACGGATTCGTTTCACCGCACACAGGGGCCGCATGGCCGCACTGGACCTTGAGCGTGCCCTGGAGATCCGGCCCTACAACATCGCCGCCCTGCACTTGCTGTCACAGGTGCAGAAGAATCTGGGCCTGGCCCAGGAGGCTGCCCTAACGCAGGCTCGCTTACAGCGCTTGAGGGACTGCGACACGCTGATGAATCGTTTGGGGGAGCTCATCGACGTGCTCCCGACCGACCCCGAGCCGCGCTATCGGATGGGAGTGGCGGCCATGAAGGTCGGCATGCCCGCGATGGCGCTGCAATACCTCAAGGCTGCTTTGGATCTCGACCCCAACCACCAGCCCGCGCGCGACGCGCTGAAGAGCCTCATGGGCGACATGCAGAGTTTCGCGCCGGCCTGGCCAGCAGCCCGCGCGCGACGCGCTGAAGAGCCTCCTTTCCCGGAATGATCGACGACACACCGGTTCCGGAGGAGGACTTCCGAGTCGATTCCCGCCCAATCCCCGCGCGGGAATCCATTGATCCGGTCCAGCCCAGGTCCGCGCAATGGGCTCCGACAATCCGGCCAATGTCAGGGACTCCCCTGACGAAGGCGGTAAAGCGACCTTTGAATGCTCGTGTCGGTGGGATCGAGGCGGAGGGCCAGCTCGAACCAGGCTCTGGCTTCCGCGGGCCGGTGCAGAGCTTCACAGGTCTCGCCGAGTTGCTTTTGCAGAGACAGGTCGGTATTCGCGTCGGGGTTGCTCGCCTTGAACAGCAGGTCACTCAGGGTCCGCCACTGGTCGGCACGACGCCGATACTGCGAAGCCTCCTCTGTCCGGCCCATCTGCCGATAGACCAGCGCCAGACCTGAAATGGCCTCGTGGCAAGTCGCATCGGTCTGCAGAGCAATCTGGAATTGGCGAGCCGCCCCAGCCGGGTCGCCAGTCCGAATTGCAAGTTGCCCCCGCAAGAGCGCCAATCCGGCGTGTTCGGCGGGGCCCTCGCTGACGAGCGCGCGCAAGCGATCCAGTTGCATGCGGCCAAGGGCGAGCCGGGCCCACACGATGCGCGCGTCCACGTTGGCTTCGCTCAGGGGAGCGAGTATTCTCTCGGACTCATCGAGATTGCTGTCACCCAGCAGGACTGCGGCCAGCGAGAGCCGACTTTGCCGGTCATCCGGGTCCGCGGCCAGGAAACGCTTGAGGTCCTCGCGAATCGTCTCGTTGATCCAGATATCTTCCAGGGAGAGGGTCCAGAAGAAGACGTCCTGGAACTGAGGGGGCTTAGTCTGGGCGAGTGCCAGGTACTGGGCTCTCAGCTCGGCCCGCCGCCCTTGCATGGCATAAATCCAGATTAACTCGCGCCGGGCAAGTGCCAGTCCCGGGTCGACCGCCAAGGCATCAAGGAACAACTCCTCCGCGGCGCGTGCGCGGTGGCGGCCTTTCTCGATCTGCCCGGCCATGGTCCGCGCATGAGCGGCCAGTGGCTCCGTAGCGGGGATGCTCCGCAGCCGTGCGATCGCGGCGTCCTTAAGGCCCCGTGCATCGTCGAGTTCGGCGTGGAGAACTTCGACCCGAGATTGCGAGGGATGCTGGCGGCGGAGTTGATCGAGGAGCTGTTGGGCGTGGGCCCATTGCCCCTGCCGAACGGCCAACCGGACTTGCTCGGTGAGCTTCTCACAATCGGGCTTCTCCATGGCCCTGACCGCGTAGACAATCGCGATCAGGGCCGGTATCGCCAGGGCCAGAACCCAGAGACCACCTCGTTGGAGTTTGCCCGACATTCGGCGAGTACCTTTCGTCACCATGCACGGCGGTGACTCTGGGAGGGAGCATCGCGCCTACCGATACTCTAACGCGGCCATCGCGCCCTTGAACAGACAGTGGCCGTACTTGTCCCGCGTCAATCGCCCGGTTGACCATGCCGGCCTTCACACAAGGCCGCTCTTTCGATCGGCGAACCAGGAGGGAAAGTGATACGATTGTGGTCGCGGCGGACGTGATAATCAGCATCCGAGGACGAGCAGAATGGATAAGATGCTGGACAGGCCGCGCCTGCTCGCTGGCGCTCTGTTGGTCATCATCTGCACATTCGCCGCGTACTTGCCCGCGTTGCGCAACGGGTTCGTCTGGGATGATGATGCTCACGTCACGCATAACCCGATGCTCAGAAGCCTTGACGGCCTGCGCCGGAGTTGGCTTGATCTGAAGGCCAACTGCCAGTATTACCCGCTGACTTTCTCGTTGTTCCATCTCGAGTATACGCTCTGGGGTTTGCACCCTGTCGGCTACCATGCGGTCAGTGTGTTGCTCCACGCCTGCAATGCCATTCTGCTGTGGCGCGTGCTGCGGAGAATCGGCGTTCCCGGAAGCTGGTTCGCGGCACTGCTCTTCGCCTTGCACCCCATCGAGGTTGAGTCCGTGGCCTGGATCACGGAGCAGAAGAACACTCTCTCCGGATTGCTCGCCCTGGCCGCGCTTTGGTTCTATCTGAGGTTTGATCCACTCGATCGCCAGGGAGCAGCAAGATCGCCTGCCCCCCGTCGCTGGAGCTCCTACGGTCTGTCGCTTGGCTTCTTCACGCTGGCGATTCTCAGCAAGAGTGCCGTGGGAACTCTTCCCGGCGTGCTCTTGGTTTTGCACTGGTGGAAACGGCCGCGCTTGACGTTGCGCGATCTTGTGCCGCTCGTCCCCTTCGTCGTACTTGCGATGACCTTGGCCCTGAACACCGCTCGGATCGAGTCCGAGTTTGTCGACGACTGTCCGGCCGATTTCGCCAGGACGCCACTTGACCGGCTCATCGTCGCGGGGCGCGCTCTCTGGTTCTATGCGGGGAAGCTCGCGCTGCCGGCTCACCTGGCGTTCATCTACCAGCGCTGGAGCGTCAACCCTGGGGAAATGCTCCAGTGGGTCCCCCTCCTTGCCGCCGGACTTCTGGTCGGAGCGCTGGTTCTGCTCCGCGACCGCCTGGGTAAAGCTCCTCTGGCGGCGATCCTCTGCTACGGTGGCGTTCTTTTCCCGGCCTTGGGGTTCGCCAACATCTACTTCACCAGGTTTTCCTACGTGGCCGACCACTTTCAGTATCACGCCGGCATTGCGCTTCTGGCCTTGTTTGCGGCGCTGGCAGCTCCCCGAAGCGGTCTGAGCGGCCGATGGGCGCTTGCCGTTACGGTCTTGATGATCGCGGTTCTCACCCTCCTCGGATGCCTGACCTGGAGCAGATGCCTCGCGTACCACGATTCCGCGTCTCTCTGGACCGACACGCTGGCCAAGAATCCCAACGCGTGGATGGCCCATACCAACCTGGCGAACGTGCTCGACGCGCGAGGGGACACCCGTGAGGAACTCTGGCATCACCGCAAGAGGATAGAACTCACGCCCGATGATCCGCTCGGCTACCTGAACCTGGGATGCGCCCTTTTCCGGACGGGCGAAGTCCGACCAGCGATCGCGACATTTGAACGAGGACTCCACTGCCCCGTGCTCCGGACTTCTGAGCGTGCCCAGCTTGCGAATAACCTGGGGTCGGCGCACTTTGTCCAGGGCGAGCTGGACCAGGCCATCGCTTGGTTCCGGCAGTCAATCGCGTACGATCCCGCATACGCCGATGCACATTCAAACCTCGGCGGAGCTTTGTGCGTGCGCGGGCGACTCGAGGAGGCGATCGCCGAGCTGAAAGTGACGCTTCGTCTGAACCCGCGAGACGTGGAAGCACGAGCGATCCTGGAAGGGATCCGCGCAACCACTCCAGGCGATCAAGCGCGATGAGCAGGGCGTCAACGCGCAGGCCGCGATCTTGGTCTTATCTGTCCCCACATTTGCCGACTGGATACAGGTCGCGCTCCGGGCGACCGGCTGTGATCCAGTTGATCAGATTGCGGAGCCGCTCGAGGATCCGATACCATTCTCTCCGGGTCTGATCGTAGGAGAGGCCCAGTACCGCGCCCGCGCCGCCGTAGCCGAGTCGATCGCGATTGATCAGCTCGAGCACCGTGCGCTCGCGCGGCGACAGCTTCTCCAGGGCCTGATCCAGTCCCTCCACCTCCTCGAGGTGGACGAGCCAGGCTCCCGGATTCATCGAGCGCGAGGCAAGGACTGCCGCTTGCTCCGCGGCCGTCCCGGGCCAGTCCAGAGGGATCTCGAGACTGACCGCGCGCTTGCGGCTGGTATAGCTGCGGACCGTCTCCGCGATCCGATTCCGCATGATCTTTTTCAACCAGGCGATGAGTTCCGGTCCCGTGGTCCCCCGGAAATTCGCGAAGTCTCCGTGCGCCGCGAGGAAGGTGTCCTGGACCAGGTCCGAGGGGTCGAGCTTGGCCCTGAGCAGATCGGGTACGTGGTCCTCGGCCATGACCCTCAGATAGCGCTCACAACTCCGGAAGGCCGACCCCAAAGCCTCTGTCCGGCCCGCCCGTGCCTCGCGCAAGTAAAGATCGAGGAGCCGGTTCCTTGCCTCGCTTCCCCAGCGTAATTGCATCCTCCCCATTTGCTCAGCCTCCCTCGCCTCGAATGCGCGGTATTGCCCCGCCGGAGATCAAGGTCTCCTCGTGGAAGGAGAAGGCATGCGTGCGAGGATTCGTCGTTCGCGCGAAACACGATGAG
>JBMFUH010000513.1:0-5475 GCA_049966735.1 Isosphaeraceae bacterium | reverse complement strand
AATCGCCCCTTGCCTGCCAAGGACTTACGTCAAGGGACACCAAACATGGGCTAGTCGGCGACCTGATCTTCACCGCGTTGGCATTTCGCTTGGCGTGGCGGACGGGGCGAACCGACGTGACGGCCATGCCTTTGGGCCTGGATACCCCCAGCACCTTTGGCTCGGTGATCCTGATCATCGGTCCGGCCTTTCAGGCAGCGCTCGGACGCGGCCTGACGCCGGAGGCGGCCGCCCAGCATGCCTGGTTTCTGGGCGTCGCCATGCTGCTGGCCTCGGGCATCTTCAAGCTCGCCTGCGCGCTGGTCAGCGGCTGGGTGCGCGAGGCGGTGCCGCGGGCCGGACTCTTGGGCTCACTGGCGGCCATCGCGCTTGTGATCATCAGCTTTCTACCCTTGCTGGATATCGCTGTTTATCCCGTGGCCGGCTGCGTGGCGCTCGTGGTCATCCTGACGACCTTGACGGCCCGCTGGCGCCTGCCCCTCAACATCCCCGGCGCTCTCGGCGCGATGGTGCTGGGTTGCCTCGTCTATTACGGGATGCACCTCGCCGGGCTGGGGCCGGGAGTGGGCGGGGAGGGCTCGGAACCATCCGCTCTGTTCCGGCTGGCTCTGCCCGCCCCGCTCGCGGCGTTCTGGCACTGGTTTGGGCTCTTCTGGACCGAGGCGGTCAGCTACCTGCCCGTGGCCATTCCGCTGGCGTTGGCAACGGTCGTCGGCGGCATCGATTGCACCGAGAGCGCCGCGGCGGCCGGCGACGACTACCCGACCGGCCAGATCATCGCCGCCGAGGGACTGGCAACGTTGGTGGGCGGGCTCTTCGGCGGCGTGATCCAGTCCACTCCTTACATCGGCCATCCCGCCTACAAGGCCATGGGGGCTCGCTCCGGCTACACGCTGGCCACCGCGCTCTTCGTGGGAGCGGCGGGGATCTGCGGTTATTTCGACTGGATCTTCTTCCTGATTCCCAAGGCCGTGGTCTTCCCGATCCTGATCTTCATCGGCCTGGAGATCACCGCGCAGTCGTTTCACGCCACCTCGGCGCGGCACTACGCGGCCGTGGCCTTGGCGTGCGTGCCGGCCCTGGCCTACCTGGCGCTCATCACGCTCAACCACGTGCTGCCCGAGCTGGGCAAGCCGTTCACGGAGCTGAGACCCGACACGCAACAGTGGATCGCCACCGTGACCATCCTCTCCGACGGTTTCATCGTCACCTCGCTGATCTGGGGCACGATCCTGACGCACCTGATCGACGGACGGGTCAAGCCAGCCGCGGCCACACTCCTCCTCGCCGGCATCTTCGCCTGGTTCGGCGTCATTCACTCGCCGCTTCCTTCCGGTGAGATCAACGCCCCGTGGGTGGTGCTCCGGGAACTCGAGCAGCAGAGGCGAGCGGCCGCCTCGACGCACCAGACGCCCTACCACTGGGCGGTGGCCTACGGAGCGATGGCCGTCACCGTCTTGCTCCTGGGACAATTCGGCCACCAACCGACCGTGGACGAACTCGAAGCGCCCAAACCCATCTGAGCGAAGCACCTCGGAACCTCTGAGGGGAATGAGGCGTCGAGAATTCTTGAGCCACTGATGAAACACGGATGGAACACGGATGAGTAGGGTCCGCTGTGTGGCCCGGCCTCCCTGGACCGGACCCCCATCCGTGTCCATCCGTACCCATCCGTGGCCCATTTTTGCCTGTCCCCATCCGGGGTTCTCTTGCTTCCGCTCCGATTCGTGAGATTCGTGGTTCCTTCCGTCTCCTGAACCTCCTGTTCCTCCTTGTAAAATCTCTCTTCATTTCCACTCCACCAGTGCAATGAGTTGGTTCGGCGAACCGTGTGAAGCAGTCCCAGTTCCCTCCGCTCCGAAAATGGTTCCGACACCAGATGCCCCGCGATGCCGCATTCAGAACGACACCTGGGGAACTTGCCGCTCCTTCCTGGTGTCGAGTTCAAAGAACTGCGCCTGCATGAACCCGAAGGCGCCTCCCACCAGGTTCGTCGGGAAACGCTGGAGCGCGGTATTGTACTGGTTGACGGAGTTGTTGAAGACCTGCCGGGCCGAGGCGATCTGGTTTTCCTTGACCGACAGCTCCTGCTGCAAGGCGATCAACGCAGACAGGACCGACGGGGTTCGTTCCTCCCCCTCCGCCCGCGGCAGGTTGTTGTGACCTCATGACTGGCGGGGTACCTTGAAGGACGTTTGTGCGTGCGATCAAGAACAACGCGAAGCGAAGTGGCACGAAAGCAGGACACTCCATCATGAGCACGAAGAACGTGCGAGACGAAGGTTCGTCCGACCAGATCCTGGCCCTGGAGCAAGCACCGGGGGCCGCGGCCTCGGTCTCCCGACGCGGGTTCCTCGGCGCGGTGGGATGCAGCGGGGTTGGCGCTGCGCTGGTCGGGAACGTGGTCGAAGCAACGGCGGCCGGCCCCGGCCCTGACGCCAGCGCGTCCGCGGTTCCCGGCGCGCCCCTGCCACCCGGCCAAGCCCTGCGGGTCAGGCCCGTCTTGACCTACCAGTTCTGGAAGTCGCGCGACCAGGAGAGCTGGCGATCCTACGGCGCGCTGCAAACCCAGGCCGAGGTGGAACAGGAAGCCCGACGGATCGAGGCCGAGTTGCGGACGCTCGCCGGCCGGGCCGGCTTCCCGATCGAGGTCCTCCCCGTCAAGCTCGTGGCCGACGGGGCGGGCGCGAAGCAGGTCGCGGCAGAGGGCTGTGACACCATCCTGCTCTATGCGGCGGGTGGCATGGACGCGGTTTACACCATCGCGGCGGCCCAGACGCCCAAGGTCATGTTCCTCCGTCACAAATCAGGACCGCATTACCTCTGGTATGAGATCGCCCACTGGCGGCTCTTGCGCCAGAACGGAGACACCTTCGAGCATCCCGAGATGGGCGTGCAGGACATCGTCGTCGATGATTACGACGAACTGCTCTGGCGCCTCCGCGCTCTCTATGGACTGAAGAACGCCCGGGGCACGAAGATGCTGGCGATCGGCGGGCTCCTCGCCTACAGCGAGCCCGCTCAGAAGCTGGGCCCAACCTGTGCCCGGGAGGTTTGGGGCTACCAGATCGAGAGCGTCACCGAGGAGGACTTCGGGCGCAGGCTCGCCAAGGCCCGGGCCGACGCCGCGCTCATGCGTCAAGTCGAGGAGCAGGCCGCCTCGCTGCTGGCCACGCCCAACGTCACGCTCCAGACCGAGCGGAAGTTCGTGGTCAACTCGGTGCTCGCCCTCCGCGTCGTCAAGGACATCATGAAGGAGATCGGAGCCACCAACTTTGGCTTCGCCCGGTGCATGGGTCGCGCGGTGATCGGCATGCTCGACACCCCGCCGTGCCTGGTGTTATCGCTGGCCAACGACGAAGGGCTCACTGCCTATTGCCATACCGACCTGTCGCACACCATGCCCGGCGTGCTGCTGCGGTGGATTGCCGGCAAGCCGACCTTCGTCTGCAACTCGCACTTCCCGCACCAAGGGCTCTACACTGTCGCCCACTGTGCGGCCCCGCGCAAGATGAACGGGAAGGACTACGAACCCGCGCGGATCATGACCCATTTCGAGTCCGACTACGGCGCGGCCACGCGCGTTCAGTACACGAAGGGGCAGATCATCACGGCGATCATCCCCAACCTGCACTGCACCAAGTGGCAAGGGTTCCGCGGCACGATCGTCGATACACCGTCGAACCCCGCCTGCCGCTCGCAGATGGACATTCGCATCGACGGCGACTGGCGCAAGCTCCAGGCCACCATGCAAGGCTTCCATACGCAGGTCTGTTACGGCGACTATCTGCGGGAAGTGGGCTACGCCCTCAGCAAGATCAAGAAGATCGCCTGGGAAAACTTCAGCGAGCCGGCATGACCGTGAATCGTTCTTGAATTCCGGGGCCACGATCCAAACTCCAGAGGAAATTCGGTATCGTGTCCCCGGAAAATCCTGTCGACGATGGGTGAGCTTCACCGACCGATTAGCTGATCTCGGGAAGATCTCCGTCAGGGAAGGCATTCGGGCCAAAGGTGCATTTGAATACCAAGTCCTCGCGGCCCGTGTTCTTCACCTCGATGCCGGCGGGATCAACCGCGGAGGCGTACGGTATGAACCACCGGTCGTACGTGAGCTGCCCCAGGCGGGCATCGGGCACGAACTTGATCGCGAGACCACCAATGACTCCCTCCCCTTGCAGCAGATGGCAGATGCTCCAGGAGGGGAACCGGAGGACGTGTTTCTTACCCGGCGGGACGACAATCCGCTTTGTGCTGGCCATTTGCTTGCCACGGATCTTGCCATAGATGACCGTCGTGATCGTCCCCTCGCCGTCAGCCGTCCGCTTCACATCGAGAACCGGCCGGCACTGGTGCTTCTTCACGAAGTCGGGGTCGGTCACGAACTTCCAGTCCGTCTTCGCCACGACGGTTTCCCAGTTGCGCTCTTCAGGACTGTAGTCCTGGGGGCGCACGGCCGACCAGGCGACATCCCACGAGAGTTTACGGTTCCCGCACATGTCTTCAACGAGGAGGTGCTCATCGTTGCGTCGCTGCGGCTCCTGAGTACAGTAGTTCGTGGGGGCATGGTCCACTCCGTTCGGCGTTGCGAAGCCCCAGCCCAAGGGCATGAGCACATGAGGCTGAAGGCTCCGCAGGGCCATGCTATTGCCTTTGCCGAACTGGTGCAGGGCATCCAGCACCATCTCCGGGGTCACCCAGGGATAGTATCCGATGGCCGTGGCGTGATACCCGGGAGTCGGCGGCGTCTTGTTGTTGAGCGGATCAAAGTTGTAGTACTCCCATTTGACGTTGTGGCGATGATCCATGAGCACCCGATCGGGGTCGAAATGCTTGTCGTAGATCGGCAGGGTCACCACTCCAAACCATTCCTTCGCCAGAGCCGCGGTCGCCGGGCCGATCATGAAATCCGGATCTTCCTCGATCAGCGCCTGGAAGGGGACCAGGTCGGCGTCGGCGTCGATGGCGTGGGCCTGGCCTTCTCGAAAGAACGGCTTGCCGCCATCTTCGGGATTCCTGTTGCCCGTGATGACCTCTCCGCAGTTCATGTACCACTCTTCCGAGATGCCCAGTGCCAGTTCGACGTCTTCCGCCGCGCCGACACCGGAGCTTTCTCCGAAGGGATAGAAGTCATCCGGGTGAAAGGGCAATCGTTTTCCGGCCCCGTAGAAGGTGCGGCCCACGGGTCGGCGGACCGAGGGCATGACCCGCCATCGGTCGCGCATCCCCTCCAGCGATGGTTTGACGTTCCCGTCGACCAGCTTCTCTTTGTGCCGCCACAGTGTCTGGCTCGCGTAGGTCTTGGCAGACATGACAACTCTCACTTTCTAGGGCATTTGCCCCGCTGAGAGCGGTTTACAGTCGGCTTGCACACGGATCACGTATCGTAGGGTCCGCTGTGCGGACCAGATGCCCCGTCGATCGGTCCACACAGCGGACCCTACGGTAGGCCATCGACCTGAGAACCGCTCTAGG
>JBMFUH010000512.1:0-5475 GCA_049966735.1 Isosphaeraceae bacterium | reverse complement strand
CCTGGGCCGTGCCAACCGCGGAGGTCGGGTAAGTGTGCGTCCCCGTCACCTTGAACAGGGGGTTGCCGTTGGGCGCCAGGCCGATCAGTGAGACGACGCCTGAAGTTGTGTCAGGCACCCCGCCGGCCGTCCAGGTGATGGAGACGTTGAAATCACTCGCGGTGGCAATCGGGTCCGTGTCCGAAAATGTGATCAAGCTCACGCCCGACGCCGACGTGTTCTCGACCGCGCTCACCGTGGAGGCGCTGATCAGCGTAAGCGCTCCATCACTGATCGTAGCCGTGCTCTGGATCGGAATCCGCGCGCCGCCGAGATCGCCCGCGCTGTCGTCGACGGTGACCGTGATCGGGAACGGCGTGCCCGGCGCGGTGCCGGTGGGCATCGCCTCGGTGTACTTGTGCGAGCCGATGACCTCGAACTCGGGGCCATTAGCCGTGTTCGTCAGGAACTGAACGACACCCGAGCCCGAGGAGCCGTCGCCCCAGTCGATGGTTGCCTTGAAGTCGGTCTCGCTGGCCTGGGGATTCGTGTCGACGAAGCTTCCCACGTTCACGCCCACGAGCTCGACTCCCTCGGTCCCCGGGATTGAAAACCCAGTCGGGTCGATGAGGGACGCCTCGTTGACGAGGACGTTCGTGCTGGCCGAGGCCGTCTTGCCGCCGAAGTCGACGATCGAGACACTGATCAGCGAGGGGCCGACCTTGAGATACGTGTGGTTGCCCAGGACTGCAAACTCAGGGCCGTAGAGCGTGTCCGTCAGGAACTGAACGACGCCCGTGCTCGAGTTGCCGTCGCCCCAGTTGATGAGCGCCGCGCCGAACTGTCCGTTGGCGGTGAAATCGTTCACGCTGGCATTCGGGTTGGTATCGACGAAAGTCGCCACGGGGATGGGCCCGGATGTGGATAGGGGATTGCCTTCAGGCACCGAAAAGTCGGGCACTCCGGCGGACAGCACGAGGTTGGCGTCGGCGACGCTCGCCGACCCTTGAACCGTGACCGTGGCGCCGTCCTTGTCGGTGATTGTCACGCTGAGGACATAGGGCAAAACGTGGGGGGGAACACCCGTCTCGTCGTAAGTGTGGGTGTTGGATGCCGGGTCGGGTACGACGTAAAACGTGCTGCCCGGATTCGACGACGACACCATGATCTTGCCGGGAGTGGCCGCCCCGTCTCCCCAGTCGATCACGGCGGTGAAATCGGCGGCCGTGGCCAGCGGGTTGCTGTCCGAGAACGTGGCCACCGTGTTGGAGTAAACCTCTCCCTCGACCGTGGAGATGTTCACGATCGAGCCCGTGATCGGAGTATCGATGATCGTCGCGATGTTTGGACCGGCGCCCGGCCTGATCGTGGGATTCGCGTCGATGCTGCCGAAGAGCCCCTGCGCGCCTCCGGCTGGACCGCTCGTGAAATAGAGCGTACCGGTCGAGTTGCCCGATCCTCCATTGCCGAAGGCCAGACCGCGCAGGCCGTCGATTGTCAGGATCTGGTTCGAGTCGTTCACCAACATGCCGAGAAACGCGCCCGACGCGGGATCGAACGCCGCGATCGTACCATCGCCATGGTTCGCCACCAGCAGATCACCGCCATACTGACCGAAACTCGCCGGCGCAAGGGCCACGCCCCAGGGAGCGTTCAAGGGAGCATTGGACGCGAAACGGTCCAGCAGGTTTCCCGACGTGTCATAGACGTCGACGTAGCCGTTGCCGGTTCCAGGGACGACGTCGGTACGCGTCGCGTTCATCTTGGCATACGTCACGTACAACGCGCCGTTGATATTTTGGATGCCATAGGGTGCGTAATCGCCGGGTATCTCCGGGTCGGTGAATGCCCCGGGCGAAAGCGTCACCGCGTGAAAGGAGGCGTCGAAGACCTCGATCGATTGCTTGGCGAAGTCGACCGCGTAAAGCTGGTTCGCCGCCAGGGCCAGTCCGGAGTAACTCGCTCCCGAGCCGGAGTTGTCCAGCACGATCTGGGCCGTGCCGCCGAGGCTACTGTTCCAGCCGTCAATCGTGCCGCTTTGGGTATCGAACAGGAAACGGGCGGGGCCGCCGCTGATCACGAAGCCGCTGCCGCCGTTGAAAACAATGCCCGTCGGTGAGGAACTGCCGCCGCCCGGCCCGGGAATCGTCACGGGCCCAGGCGAGACGGGCGTACCAGAGCCATCGTTCACCGTCGCGACTCCGCTGCCCGCGTTCGCCAGCCAGAACGGTCCGGCAGTGCTGGTGGCCATCCCCCAGGGATCGACCACCTGGGAATCGGTATGCAAGCTGGGAATCGCACCGTTGGACAGAAGATTCGTCTGGATCGTCGAACCGGTCACGGCAGCGGAGCCGCCCAGGTCGGTGATCGTCACCGGGATGCCGCCGATCACGGACGGCGCCGCGCCTGTGCCCAGGTCGGTGATGGAGACGACCACGGGGTAATTGCCGGCCTCGTCGTAGGTGTGAGTTCCGGTCACCGTGAACAGGGGCGACCCGTTGAGAGAACCCTGCGAGGCGATCGACCCCGGCGACGTCGTGCCATCGCCCCAGTTGATGACGGCGGTGAAGTTGCTCGACCGGGCATTCACGTCGGCGTCCGTGAACTGTGCCGCCAGGAACGGCAACGCTCGTCCCTCCGTGGAGAGATCCCCAGTCGTGGTGACCACCGCTTGATTCACGGGCGCGAGGGGCAGGTCGGCCGCGTTGGTGATGTTGACGGCCGACATGTTGGCATACTGGATCGGCAAATTGGAATCGATGCTGATCGTCCCCGTCCCTATGCTCGGGCCCGGCGAGACCGTTGCCGGGCCATGCTTGTTCGCGTTGACGTTCAGCGTATCGAGCCGGCCGGCGCCAATAAGGTTCAGCGAGGAGAGATCGTCGGGGTTGAAGGAGATCGTCGCGGGAAGTATGCCATCGACCTCGGTGAGTGTCGGGTTGGTCGAGCTCACGGTGACAAGCCCAACCCGGGCCGTCGTGTCGGCCGAGTCGTCGACAACCAGGGCGGTCGAGCCCAGATTGCCCGCCACCAGCACAGCGCCGTTGATGCTGCCGGTACTGGCGCTGCTGTTGGTCAGGGTAACATTGTCGTTCGGACCCGCGGCGTCGATCACCATGGGCGTGGGGACGGTGAGTAAATTCGTGCTGCCGATGACATTGACAGAAACCGACGGTCCCAGATTGATCGAATCCTCCCCCTGGCCGTTCAAGATCAAGGTATTCATGTTTGCTGGGTCGGTGGTGCTATTCACGGTGACGATGTTGAGGTTGGGCTTGTTCGGGTTGATCGTCGCGCTAGCGCCGGTGTTCAAGGTGACGATGGCGTTGGGCAGACTGGCCACGGTGAAGCTGTTTCCGCCTTGCCCCCCCTTGATGCTCAGGGCCACGAGGTTCGTGAGGGCCGAGTAATCGATCGGCTCGGGAGCCAGACCGGTGATCTTGCCGCTTGTGATCTGTACGTTCGACCGGGCACTAACGTCTCCCGAATCGTCGACGACCAGGGAAGTGACCGAGGCACCGGAACTGTTCGTGAGCATGACATTTCCCCCGATCAGTTGCACGCCCTTGCTTGAACTGCCCAGTGTGATGCTGTCGGTGCCCTGGGCCTTGATGCCGACCGCCCCTCCGCTTGTCTGCACCGTCGTCGAGTTCACCGAACCCATGCCGGTATTGATGAGCAGGTTCGCGCTGGCCGGCGAACTCGTCACGACGAGGGTGGTGCCGGAATTTCCCTTGACCACGCCGTTGCTCTCGTCGATCACCAGCCTGGCGAGCTTGCCGTCCGTGTAATCGATTGTGCCCGAGGCGAGCGGTAAGTTGGTGTTGGACGGCAGAAGCCCGGTGATGGTGGTGCTCGAGACGTTGATCGTCCGTCCCTTGTTGTCCGCCGAATCGTCCACGGTGAGATCGGTGGTGCCCTTGAGGTTCACGATCGTGACGTTCGCATTCAGAAGCTGAGCCCCCTTCTTGGCATCCGAGCCCAATGTCACGCTGTCGATGTTGCTCGCTGCATTATTGAAATACAACGTCACCGGAGCGTCGGTCGACTGAACCACGACCGTGTCGTTCATGTCGCCGGTATTCACTGTCATCTCGGTGACGCTGGAGTCGGGACCGGTCACGGTGTTTGTACCGGTCCCGGTCCAGCCGGCGGCCAGGGCGCCGGCACCCAGCGTAATCGTCTCCCCGGTGTCCATGAAGGTATATTTGCCGCCGATGCCCGTTGTCGAGATCGTCAGATGATTGGTCTTGCCGGCGCTGCCGATGTAGCTCAGGCTCTCGACCAGGGAAGAACCACTACCGGACGTGGTGATGTCGAGCGTTGAAAGCAGAGTTCGATCCTCGAGCAGTTCCGGCACGAGGAGCGAGCGGCGTGACCGGGCAGAGGTCAAATGGCGGCTGAAGACAGTCGCTGGCCTCCGCTTTTGCGTCTGTCGTGGGGACATGAGAAAAGGCTCCCTTGCATCGCGAATTGAGAGATGAACCAAGAAGTGATCCGACACGAATGATTCCGGGCAAGCGCGGCCTGGCTCACAACGACACGCGCCGTGTGGTCGCGCACCGCGATCGAACGATCCCGACCCGGGGCGGCGGGGTTCGTTTGGGACGTCATCCGGGGTGGAGAAGCCTGCCGCCGATTGTCGCCTGTTGTCCTCAGAGTGCTTGACCGGCCTGCTGCCGCACTCGCGACCGCGATTCCCTCCGCCACAACGCGGCCGCGCCCCCGAATGCGCCCAGTCCTGTGAAGAACAGAAGCAGACTGGTGGGCTCTGGCACCACAGGGGCCGTCATGAAGCCGATATTGTCAAAGCCGATCTGGTCGTTGCCCCCCTCGAACACCACCGAATGGGCCACGCCCGAGAACGTGAGAGATTGTCGTGGGCCGAAGGTAGACCCCGTGTAATCCAGGGTCATCGACGCAAGCTGGCTCCCCGTGCCGTCGAGACCGCTGTAGATCGCGATCGTGCCGTGGGTTCCCTGATCGATCACGACGTCATAAAAGGTGAGTGCGGTTTGGAATCCGCCGGACACATCCATGTGGACCGTGAGCGGTTCCCCGGGATTGCCGTGCTGATTGATGAGCGACATGATCGTGGGGGGACTGGGCTCGCCTGAGTAAGAGCCGTGAGTCAGCGCCAGGGCGTAGGTATCGAAGGAGACACCGTAATTCGTTCCCCTGCTGCCCAGACTACCGGTCCCGCCGTTGTAGAAATTGAGCACCTGCTCCGCCTGTTGCAACCCTTCGAAGGTGAGCAAAACAGATCCAGCTCGCGCTGGAGTCGCATTCCAGGCAACGGTGACTCCGACACATAGAGTGATCGCTGCCTGCCAGGCCGACATCTTTCCCGAGCACATGCGACATCTCCTTTTGCCGACTGCCGCGGACCCAAGTTCGATGAAAAGAGCGGCTCCGGTCACGGATCGATCGAGCGGAAGTGCTGCTCGATGCAAAAAGGGAAACTCACCCATGCAGCAAGGGCACAAGACGTGCAAA
>JBMFUH010000511.1:0-5484 GCA_049966735.1 Isosphaeraceae bacterium | reverse complement strand
AAAACGACCCGGCCGGGCCAGAGATCCGGGGCCCAGGTGCCGCAAACCTGACCTAGCGGTGCAAAGCCCGCGCCAGCCGCCAGGCCGACCCGCGCGTCGGCCGGTCCCAGGTCGAGATTCGCCGCGCCCACGAGCACGAAGACGATGGCCAAGAGGGCAAGGACGAGTGTCAAGAACGACGGCATGGAGAGCGCCGGGCCTCTTTTCTCGATTCGGTCGGCGCGCGTCAGCCGATTCCTCCGGCCCGTCACGGTCTGTGTCAGCTCAGCGGACATCTTTGGCCTCCTTGCTGGTTGTCGCGACCGAGCGAGTTTTGTCCGTGGTCCCGTTGGGCTCGTCCAGCGTTGTCGGCTGGTGCAGGAAGATGGAGGGCTTGCTCCTGACCATCGCGTAGATGTACCCGGGAATGAAGCCGTCTCGATAGGTCTGCCGCCTCATCTCGGCGGCGACGTCGTGGATTGTCCAGCCATCACGCTCGAAGCGGTACAAGGCCACGGCCGATCCGGTCCGGCAGGTCCCCCGTGCGCAGTGCACGAGCACCGGCCGCCGCTGAGGGTCGTCGACCACTTCCAGGACCTTGCGGAACTGAGCCTCCTCGCCGAAGCCGTCGCCCGGCATGGGCAGGTTCACAAAGCCGATCCCCAGCTTCCGCGCCAGGGCCCGTTCGGCATTCAGCTCGTGTCCGCCGAGCTGAAAGTTCACGACCGTCCGGATTCCGTATCGTCTGACTGCCTCGGTCAACTGGTCGCTCGTGAGCTGACCGCTGCGATAGAGGATTCCCGGCTTGACCACATCCCAGTGATCCCAGACCAGGCGATTCTGACGGTCGAGAACGATCATCCATCCAGCCAGTCCCGCGCTTGCCAGGATAGAAAGACCGAGCAGCACCTTGCGCATCGCGTCGGGCCCCGAGGAAAAGAGAAGAAGAACGCACCAAACAGTTGCGCTCCGGACCGGGCGAGCCAGACAAAGAAGTGGGCGCAGGGAAGGAACCCGCCATGATTTCGACCGGGCATCCTAGGCCAGATCCTTCAACCGGTCAATGCGAAGCGAACGCGGTTCATCCCGTCAATCGGTTCAGGGACGTGATCGATCATCCATCGATCTCTCGATCCCAGAGGCCGGCGGATCGGCGTGCTTCGGCCGGCTGCGGTTTCAGGCGGTCAGCGGCGTGTTCCCAGCGGAGACCCAGGATGAATCCGCAGATGGCTCCAAGTGGCGCCCCGATGATCGCGGCCGCGATCATCGCCTTGCCCAGGAGGCCGACACCGGAACCAATGATGAGCCATCCGGCAAGTGCCCCACCAATCATCATCCAGCCGGGCCGTCCCACGAAGCCTCCGCCCACGACACCCAGAACGGCAAAGACAATCGCGAGGACGATCGCGTCGTGGGTGTCTATGGGATTCGGGCTATTCACAAATAACGACGCGAAAAGCGCACCGAACATCGCGCCACCGATCAGGCCGAAGATCATGCCCCGAAACTGGAAAAGCCTTCGGGGCGGTTTGCCGGAGACCGGCCTGGCATCGCCGGAAACGTCTCTTTCTCCCAGCACGACACCCAGCACGGCGCCCGCGATCGCGCCCAGGGCCGCACTCGATATCGCGGAAATCGCGAAATAGGAGTCTCGTGTCTGCTGGTTTGGCGGGCCGAACACAAGCGATAGAAGGCCGTAAATCAGAGAGCCAATTATGAATATTCCAGGAAGGCAACCGATGATCATGCCGGCAATCGCACCCAGAACTCCTCTGACGAGCGCTCGTAAAACAGGCTTGGCGGCAGGTGGTCGCATGGCGTCCCCCGCTGATTGACGTGCCATTGCCTAAACAGTAGTGCATCGCCCTCTTGCAACTATTCTACCACCAGCCACAGGCGCGGTCACTGCCCCGTTTCCGTGATATTGACCTTCACCATCCGCGCCAGGAACCGCGCCTCGGCGTCGTGGAGATGAGGCCAGAGCTGGAGCATGCCGGTCGTCGTCGTTTCCTCCAGCGGATGGGGGAAGGGATCGAGGCGAAACTCGGGATGAGTTTTCAGAAACGCGGTGACCACGTCGGCCGTCTCGATGACCGTGGCCGTGGCAACCGAGTACACCAGCGTTCCGCCGGGTCGGATGGCCTTGCCGGCCAGTTCCAGAAGCTGCATCCCAGCGGCGGCCAGTCTGGGCAGGTCGTCCTTCTTCACCGTCCACCGGACCTCGGGATGTCTCCGCCAGATGCCCACGTCGGAGCAGGGGGCGTCCACCAGCACACCGTCGAACGAGCCCGGCTTGCCGGGCGCATGCCGGCCGTCCCAGAGCTTGGTTGAGACATTTCTCCAGGGGAAGCGGCGGAGACGCAGGGCCACGCTGTGCCGCTGCTTGTCACTCTCAAATGTGGCGATCACTGAGCCTTTTCCATTCATGAGCATGCCAAGATGCAAAGCGTTGAGGCCGGGATCGCCGGTCACGCACCACCAGCGCTCGCCCGGGTCGGGGTCGCAGACCAGCCCCACGGCCTGAGAGGAAAGATCGTCGATGACGATCTCGTTTTCCCGATAGACTCGGATCGGCCGCAGGTCGGTATCGGGGGGAAGCTTGGCGGCGGAGGCGAGACGCCGGTGAATCCAGGGTTTCAAGCCCGCCTCGCGCAGCTCGTTCCAGATGGCCTTGACGGGCCCGCCGCGCACGCCCACCCAGAGCGGCCAGTGGCTTTGCAAGGAGTGCAGGAAGGCCAGCCGGCGAGCCTTCGCGGGTACGTCGCCGGGGGGCAAGGGAAGCTGCTCGCGGAGCCAGCCGGGAACCAGCAGCCAGGGATCGGCCGTGACCGGCTTGCCTTCCATCCACCGCTTCAGGCAGGCGGCGCGCGCGGTCCAGTTGGGCGCGTCTCCCGCCGAGATCATCGGGGCGAGCGACCGTCCCGTCTTGCGAGCCCAGACCCGGCAAATCTCGTCGATCTCGGGAAAATCCAGCAGCCAGGCGAGCGCGAGCTGATCCTCCACCCGCACCAGGCGCAAAGGCTCGATCCAGCCCCACCAGCGGAGCAGCGCCGCCAACGCCCGGCTCACCAGCCGCCGATTGGTCCACGAGACCTCGCCGTAGGACTTCAAAGTGCCAGCGAGCGCGGGTTCGAGCCGCTTGCCGGTGTCCAGGACCGACCGGAGAACAGCCGGCGCCACGGCGGCAGCCAGTCCCGCCGCGGCAACCTGGGATTTCGTCTGGGACGGAACGCGGCGTTCCGGCCGATCGCGGCCCGCTTCCGCCTGTCTTGCCCCCGGCCCTATGACCGGTCGGCCGGGCCTGGTCTGGCCTGGCGTTCCGTACTTTCCCGCCGGCCGCTTTGTCGATCGTGTGGACATATTTGCCTTCAATGACTGACGATTTGCCCAGGCCCGTAACGTAGCCCTGGGCAGTACGAACACGTGGCGAGGTCGCTAGCTCTCCGCATAGGTCACAGGATATCCGGAGACCACCACACCAGGAAGTGGGATTGCCATTCCGCTCCAGTCTTGATCGCCGTTCGCGAGCCTGGTCCAATTGGTTAAGAGCGGGCTGCTGGGACTCTCGGCTCTCACCAATCAGGCAGCGCGCGATGAACGTACCAGCCCGGTATCCGTACAATGGACGCTGGCAGATCGTGGCGATGTGCTGGGCGTTCGTGGCGGCCTTGACGATTGCGATTTTCATCTTGCCCTGGGCCCTCCCGAGGGTGCTGGGCGTCCCCTTGCTGGCGGTCTTCGCTCTCCTCGGAGTGTTGACCACGCTGCGCCGCTATGTCTTCAAAAGGATCTTGGTGATCGATGAGAAAGAGGTGTGGCTGCCGTGCGGCTTACTGCAGTTGAGCGTTCGGCGCGTCGTCTTCGCGGAGATTTCCGAGGTCTGGGAAGTGTTCATTCCGCGCACGGTCGTCTTTTGCCTGCGATCGCATGGCAAAACCTATGAACTTGTCTCGACTCTTCTGCCGGATCACGAGACCTATCTGGAGGTCGCGGGATATATCTTTTCGCGCGTGCCGGGCTCGGACTCGTAGGTCGCATGCCGGGCCGTTCGACACGGTGGTCGATCTCCGCCGCCGTACGGAACCCCAATCGTCGCAAGATCGGCACCGGCGGACACAACCCCTGGATGGCATGCTGGAGCAAGAATGCGGCGACGGCTGTCGGCAGCAGGTAGAATCGCCGGTGCACGAACGCGCCCAGTCCCAGGCCGATCCCCGATGGCGGAGGACCTCCGAACGGCTCGCCGGCGATACCATCACGGCCACTGAGTGCGCAGCGCTCGCATTCGCCACCCGTCGATCGCGTTGCTTGGGCGGCGGGCCCGGGATCAAGGCGGCGCGGACCGCCGACTAGGTCTTGCCGGTACGTTCCATCAAGGTCTTGCGGATCTTGAAGTCATGTCCGATTTGAAGGACTTCAAGAGGGCCGCCATTGGTCCCGTTTGGCCGCTTCTCACCAGCGCGGAGCGTTCTCCCTCCCCAGCGAGCAAGCCGTGCCGGGATGTTCGAGATAGTCACTCCTGGCTCTTCTTGCGTTTGCGGCCAGCTGGCGCGCGTTTGGCCGGTGCACGTTTCACAGGTTTCTCGGCAACGCGCGGACCCTTACCGAACGGCGGGATCTCGAAATGCAGCGCCGCATACGTATAGAGATCGATCTCGGATGCTTCGTTTCCGAAATAGCCCCACGGACAGTACTCGCACGAGTGGAGGTGGGAGGCCGCTGGCAGTTCGGAACCTTCGTCCTTTGCCGATCGCCACGTGGTCGTGTCGGACGTTGGAGGAGGCTCCAGCCAGGTGATCCCGAAGTCGCCTTTGTCCTCCGAGCTTGCTCGAATGGCCAAGATCTTCTTGAGGTCGTCTTCATCCATCTGGGAACGGAGTCGCGCCTGTTCCTGGCGCGTCGGGAAGCGATCAAGCTGCCAGGTCTCATGCGCGCAATTTTCGAACATATATGGGTTGAATGTGACTTTCAGCCCAACTTGAAGAGCGGTCGTCGCGGCCAGGTGGTCGCGCCCCTTGAGCATCGTCGCCGATTCCGCCGTGATCGGCAAATTGCTTTGCTGGAAGCGCGCGTCTTGATGATAAAGGTGACAGCAGGGATACGCGAGGGCCCCGCCCTGGGGCAGGACGTCTGGATCAGCCAGCAGTGCGCGCCACGCTTCTTGAACGTGCGGCGCCACATCTTCGCCAGCGTTTTCGGCCGACGGCGCCCCCGCGCCGCGGCGCAGGAGGTAGGTCAAGGTGACGCGGGCTCCGCTCCAGATTCTCTCGATCTGATGGTCCACATCACCGAAGAACGCGGCCCCGTGGAGCTGGTTCGGTTTCTGCTGTTGCCGAATGGCGTCTCCCCAATCGAACTTCCGCACCACTCCCCGGTGATTCAAAACCAAATTGCCGTAGGTGAATTGCGAGGGCAAACAGACCACGAGCGTGCCCAACATGTCGCTGCCCCGCGGGGTGTCCTTGTGGGGTGCGAAGTGTCCGCCGTCCGTGTAAACGTTAACGG